>JBOFDW010000126.1:0-10086 GCA_051647385.1 Fusobacteriaceae bacterium | reverse complement strand
ATTAACGCTTATCAAGCGAGACATATTTTTGTGGCTCTGCAACATTTTTATATGCAGGTCTAATTATTTTTTCGTCACTCAAGATTTGTTCTATTCTATGAGCACACCAACCAGCAACTCTTGATATTGCAAAAAATGCAGTGAAGAGTTCTGACGGAATTTCAAGTATTCCATAAACAAATCCAGAATAAAGGTCAACATTTGCACTGATGACAGTGTTAGCGCCTCGAATCTCTTTGAATATTTCCACAGAAAGGCGATCTATATTTTCATAGAGAGCAAATTCTTTTTCTTTCCCTCTTTTAATTGCAAGTTCACGAGCCTTTTCTTTTAGCAAAATTGCTCTAGGATCTGACTCAGTATAAACTGCGTGCCCCATACCATAAATCAGTCCTTTTTTATCAAAGACTTCTTTCTTTAATATTTTCTTGATATATTCTTTCAAAAGATTTTCGTCGGAATAGTCAGCGATATTTTCCTTGATATTTTTTACCATCTCATAAACTTTTAAATTTGCACCGCCATGTTTTGGCCCCTTTAGAGAACCAATGGCTGCTGCAATGATGGAATAAATATCTGTTCCACTTGAAGCAAGAACGTGAGTTGTGAAAGCTGAATTGTTTCCGCCACCATGCTCAGCATGAACAACAAAAAGCAAATCTAAAATTTCAGCCTCAAATTTTGTGTATTCAGAAGTTGGGCGAATAAGATGCAAAACATTTTCAGCTGTGCCAATTTTTTTTCTGCAAGGATGGATGTGCATACTTTCCCCATCGAAATTATGTATTTTTGCTTGGTAGCTATATGCAACTAATAACGGAATTTTTGCAATAATATTTAAGCTTTGAGAAATTAAATTGCTAATACTTAAATCTTCAGGAGCATCGTCATAAATATATAAAGATAAAAGCGATCTCTGAAGTTGATTCATGACATCTTTACTTGGTCGATAAAAAATCATGTTCTCTTTAAACCCTTGAGGTAAAGTCCTAAACTTGTCCAATAATTCTTCAAAATTTTCTAACTCATTTTTGTTTGGGAGTTTCCCAAAGAGCAAAAGATAAATACATTCTTCAAAACCGTATCGTTTCTCGTTTTGAAAACCTTGCACAAGAGTTTGAAGCTCAATTCCACGATAAAAAAGTTCACCCTTACAAGGAATTTTTTTGTCATCAATAAGTTTGTAGCCTTGTACATCCCCAATTTCAGTCAGACCAACAAGAACACCAGTACCATTATTATTTCTAAGCCCTCTTTTTACGTCAAATTTTTCGTAATATTCAGGCTTGATAGAATTATTTTTTTTAGCTAGCTCAGACAGTTCATCAAACAAAACCTTATCGATTTTTGCACTATCAATATATCCCATAAATTTCTCCTAAAGTTTAGATTTTATTTTTTTTATAATTTCGTCAGTATATTCTGACGTTGAAGAATTCCCACCAAGATCTTTGGTCTTAATTTTGCCTTCTGCTAAAACTTCTTCAACAGATTGCTCAATAATTTTAGCCTTATCTTTTTCTCCAATATGGTTAAGCATCATAACAGCTGACAAAATAAGTGCGGTAGGATTAGCCAAATTTTTTCCTGCAATATCAGGAGCGCTTCCGTGAACAGCCTCAAATATTGCAATGTCTTTTCCAATGTTTGCACTGGGAACAACACCAAGTCCACCAACAAGACCAGCCGCCAAGTCAGACAAAATATCTCCGTAAAGATTCATTGTAACAATAACTTCGAACTGTGATGGATTAGAAACCATCTGCATGCACATATTATCTATTATAACTTCCTTTACAGAAATTTCAGGATAGTCTTTCGCAACTTCACGAGCACACTCCAAAAATAATCCGTCAGTCATCTTCAAAATATTTGCTTTGTGTGCAACGCTAATATTTTTCTTGTTCATTTTTCTCGCGTACACAAAAGCCTCACGGCAAATTCTTGTTGAACCTTTTCGAGTAATTCTTTTTATAGCCTCAACAGTATCATTATCTATTTGTTTTTCTTCACCGATATAAAGCCCCTCAGTATTTTCTCTGAAAATAATCATGTTGACATTTTTGAAAGGGGTATCAATACCCTTAAAATTTCTGGATGGTCGAACATTGGAATAGAGATCATATTTTTTTCTGAGCATAACATTTATACTTCGAAATCCTTTTCCGATAGGTGTGGTAATAGGACCTTTTAAGGCGATTTTATTTTTCTCAATAGAGGCGTAAACTTCATCAGGAACCAAGCTCCCAATTTTCTCATAAACTTCTGCCCCAGCATTGACTTCTTCCCAATTTATTTTTACACCAGTGGAGTCCACAACTTTTTTAGTGGCACTGGCAACTTCTGGACCAATGCCATCACCAGGTATTAAAGTTATATTATACATAAAATTTCTCCTTATTTATTTGATAAAATTCAAGTAGCCGCCTTTTTTAATAATTTCTTTGTCTCTCTCACTTATGTCAGCCACCGCTATAAATTTAAAACCAGATTTTGTCGTAAAATTTATTTCTCCATTCACAAGTTCAGCCAACATATTATCGTTAGAAATTTCGTCGAATTCAGAAAGCTTATCATAGTCGCTTTTGTTTTTGAATTCTAGAGGAATAATTCCAGAATTAATCAAATTAGCTTTGTGAATTCTTGCGAAAGACTTTGTAATGACAGCTTTTACTCCTAGATAAAGTGGAACAAGAGCAGCATGTTCACGGCTTGAACCTTGACCATAATTTTCTCCGCCGATAACAATTCCACCACCATACTTTTGAGCTCGAGGTGCAAAATCATCAACAATTGTACCAAAGCAATATTTTGAAAGCTCAGGAACATTTGACCTGAATGGTAAAAGTTTTGCATTTGAAGGCATGATGTCATCAGTGGTAATGTTGTCACCAGCTTTTAATATAATATTTGCCTTGAAATTATTTGCTAAGGCAACATTTCGAGGGAAAGGTTTTATGTTAGGTCCCATAATTATTTCTACTTTTGAACCATCAGTAGGTGGAAAAATAAAATAATTTTCTTCGGACTCATATTTTTCTGGTATTTTTATGTCACCAAAATTATGGAGTTTTGTTGTATCTAAAAAATATCCTTCAAGAGCAATTGCAGTAGCAGTCTCTGGGCTAACAAGATAAACACTAGCATTTTCTGTTCCACATCTACCCTTAAAGTTTCGGTTAAAAGTTCTGACAGAAACTGCGTTGGACCTTGGAGCTTGACCCATTCCTATACAAGGACCACAACCTGCTTCCAAAAGTCTAGCTCCAGATTTTATCAAATCACCAAGAGCTCCGTTGTCAGCTAACATTTTTAGAACATTTGATGAGCCAGGAGAAATCACTAGCGAAACATCTGGATGAACTTTTTTGCCACGCAAAATTGTTGCAACTTTCATCAAGTCAACGTAAGAAGAGTTGGTACATGAACCAATAGCGACTTGATCCACTTTTAGCCTACCAATATTATTAACTGTATCAACATTATCTGGGCTGTGAGGTTTTGCAACCAAAGGCACAAGCTTATTAAGATTTATCGTGATTTTTTTGTCATAGTGAGCATCTTTATCAGGTAATAATTCTGTGAAGTCTTTTTCACGCCCTTGTTTAACAAGAAATTCTTTAGTTATATTGTCGCTTGGAAAAATAGATGTGGTAGCACCAAGTTCTGCACCCATGTTCGTAATGGTAGCTCTGTCTGGTACGCCCAAAACATTTATGCCGTCACCAGAATATTCTATAATATATCCGACTCCGCCTTTTACAGTTAGCTCTTGCAAAACTTTTAATATGATATCTTTGGCAGAAACCCAAGGTTTTAAATTTCCAACTAACTCTATATTAAATATTTTTGGTACTTTCAGGTTGTAAGTTCCTTTAGCAATTCCAACAGCGACATCAAGACCACCTGCACCGATGGCAATCATCCCGATACCTCCGCATGTTGGTGTGTGAGAATCTGAACCAATTAAAATATTTGCTGGTTTGCCAAATCTTTCCAGATGAAGTTGGTGGCAAATTCCATTTCCAGGCTTAGAATAAATAATGCCATATTTTGCAGCAGCAGTTTTTATAAATTCGTGGTCATCTGCATTTTCAAAACCAGCTTGTAACATGTTGTGATCAATATATGCAACAGATAAATCTGTATTCTTTGTTTTTATGTCCATAGCTTCAAGTTGCAAGTATACCATTGTCCCAGTGGAATCTTGCGTTAATGTTTGGTTAACTTTTACTCTAATTTCTTCTCCTAGTTTTAATTCTCCGCCAATTAAATTTCTCTCCAAAATTTTGTAAGCAACTGATTTTCCCATATTTTTACCTCGTTTATAATTTTTTATATTAACACATATTTTATAGCAAAATTCAAAATATTGCAATTAGTTTTTAGCGTGTATAAATTTTTCGAAAAAATTTTCAGATAAAAGTTTGTGAAAATTTGATTCCAAGCTATGAAGAGATTTGTGTAAACTAAAATATTTTAACTTCGCTAATTTATGGAAGTACAGAGATAAAAAGTTTATAAAATATTGCTCACAAGGATTTATTTGACTTGAAAAAATTATAGCTCTCGTTTTTAAAGGAAATATTTTCAAATAAGATGATAAAGTGTATATTTTGCTTGGAATTTTTAAGCGTAAAATTTTTCATGAAATTATAGAGAGTAAATTTCTCCTAAATATTTAATAAAACTTATTTATTTTAATGATATTTTTTCAAAGAGAAAATATTTTACAGCAAAATTGTAACTTTCTTGTAACCACTTTGTAACCAAATTGTAACCTTTTTTTTCGTTGGTATTACTAGATTGTAACCATGTAACCATTTTTTTTCAGTGTAGTCCCTCCAAAAATTTTTTTGTTTTAAATATTTTTGTGTTAAAATTTTTTTAGAGGGTATATGATTTGAAAAAAGAGGCAAAAGTGGTTGCAACTCTTAAAATATAGTAGTTTGAATAGGTTACAAAAAAGTTACAAGGGGTTACAACAGGTTACAAATGTAAAAGTATGCGGTTACAATGATATAGATTAAAATTTTCATAGCGAAAATATATCAAAAACTGGAAAACTAGAAAATTAAAAAATAATATTTAAGAAAAGAAAATCGGGACTACCGAATGGTATCCCGAATTTTTATAGTCAAATCCATATCATTTTCACCAACACCGTGAAAATCTTCGCCATATTTTTTCATCGATTCATAGAGCGTTCCGAAAGTGAAAGACTCAAAATTTACCGCAAGTTTATATGTGTTGGACTTTTTACCAAGATTTTCCGTGACGAGATTATCATCTTTGAATATGTTCAAAATATCACTGGTTATTTCGTATGGAATACCAGTTCGTTCACAAATTTCATCAATAGTTAAAGGCTCTTCGTTGTCCAAAAAATTTCTGAACAAAACTTTTATAAGCACAACTGCCAGTTTGAATCTTGACTCAAAGTTTAAATACTTGATACCGTCAATGTGAATAAGCTTTCTTCTGTTTTGCAAAATATACGTGAGGTGAGCCCCGATAAGGACAAGTGTCCAAATAATTCTGAGCCAAATCAAAAATATCAGCACAACAGAAAAACTTCCGTACAAAGCATTATAAGCTGCTATAACACTTGATAATTTTGTGAAAATCAAGCTAGTTTGATTTAGAAGGAGCGATACAAAAAATCCTGCTATCATACAAGGTATAAGTTTTACCTCTGTGTTTGGCATGACTCTATAAAATACTGTGAAAAAAAACCATAACCCAAGATAAGGTGCAAAAATTCTAATTACTTTTGGAAAATAAATCAAACCATTTGCATTACCAAAAATATTTATTGAGATCAATGCCAAAGGAAAAATTAGTGTAATTGTCATATAATCTGGAAATTGACGTGCAAAACTTCGCATTTTTTTTATTCGCCATATTCCGTTAAAAGATTTTTCTATACTGGAAAACATTGATATAATTACATAGGCAAAAGTTGCAATCCCAACCCCAGTTGCTACACCACTTTTTGCATTTTTCAAAACACGGTTCACGGCGTCCATCATAACAATCATTGTCTCTTCATTGATTGGAGAATATCGAATCATTTGCTCTTGGATAAATTTATCCATTCCAAGCCAAGCACCAACGCTAAAAAAAATTGCTAGAAGTGGAGCAAGAGAAGTTATCGAGAGATAGCAAAGAGTGCTCACCCACAAATTTGAATTTGACCTCTTATAATTTCTATACGCACCTGTTAAACTTGGGTACAAGCTACTAAATTTTCCTTCGAACACAAACTCTGAATAGCTATTTTTTAGCCATTCAAAAAACTTTCTCATCATCAACTTCTCCTACAAAAAAATATTTTAAAGATATTATATCATAAATTTGAAAAAATGGTGTATAATAAATAGTAATAAAATTAGAGATAAAAATTTAGAGAAAAACTAAGCTGAAAAAAATCGAATAAATATACTTGTGAATTATAGAGAAAATCAAGGAGTAACAATAGAGATGAGGGACATAGAAAGAAAAATCATTTATTTTATCATGGATGGAAAAGCTTATAGCGACACTGCAATCATGAAAAATTTTGGGCTGGAAGAAGAGGAGCTTAAAGAAATTTATGCGAATTTAAAAAACAATGGCTATCTTGAAACTTACCAAGAATTTCAAAAAAAGAAAGCTGACCTAGCTGAAGATATTGCAAGAGGATGTGGTTCTTGCTCATCAAAATCTTGCGGGAGTTGTTCGTCAGGTGGAGGCGGGTGTTCAAAAGCTAGCAAATACGATGGGATAGATTATTCAAAAGTTTTAGTACTGACAGAAAAAATACTTATGGAGGAAGAGTTATGAAAATGTTAACAATTATGGTGCCGGTTTATAACGAAGAGGAGGTGCTGCCACTTTTATACAATCGAGTTCAAGAGGTTATGAAAAAATTACCTTCATATGATTACGAGATTTTGTTCATAAATGATGGGAGTTCTGATGATTCGCTAAAAATAATAAAGGAACTCAGGGCAAAAAATAAGAATATTTCTTACGTGAACCTATCGAGAAATTTTGGAAAAGAGATTGCTATGATGGGTGGGTTTGACCATGCAAAAGGTGACTGCACTATAATTATTGACGCTGACTTACAAGACCCGCCAGAACTTATTCCAGAAATGGTGAAACACTGGGAAGACGGGTATGATGATGTCTATGCTAAAAGAAGAAGTCGAAAAGGTGAGAGCTGGGCAAAGAAAATTACAGCGAAACTTTTTTACAGACTCTTACAAAAGACTACAAGAATTCCGATTCAAGTAAATACTGGTGATTTTAGATTGCTTGACAAAAGATGTGTTAAAGCTTTGCGTTCAATTCGCGAGTCTCAAAGATATACTAAGGGCATGTTTTCTTGGATTGGATATAAGAAGAAAGAAATTTTGTTTGATAGAGATCCGAGAGCGGCTGGAGAAACTAAGTGGAATTATTTCAAACTTTTCAATCTGGCAGTTGAGGGAATAATTTCTTTTACAACTTTGCCTCTAAGATTCTCAACTTTTGCTGGAATGGTTATGTCCACGATTGCATTTTTTGCACTGGTTTGGATTATTGCAAAGACTATAATTTTTGGAGAGCAGGTGCAAGGGTTTCCGACAATAATGGTAGCAGTATTATTTTTGGGAGGTATCCAACTTTTGTTCTTGGGAATTATCGGAGAATATATTGGCAGAATTTTTAATGAGACAAAAAAACGACCGCTATATTTTGTGGACGAGTATAATGATGAGAGAGTAGAGTAAATATATTATATATAAAAAAAAATATATATATAGAAAATTAAAAGGGAGCCCAAATATTGTGCTCCCTTTTATTCGTATTTTTACTCGTAAAATTTACCAACTTTATCACTTGGCGGAGATTTATAAACTTCGACTATTCCACCAGTAAGGCTATACGAATTATTGTAGCCACTGTCTCTTAAAGATTGCACAGCTTTAAGTGAACGTATTCCGTGGGAACAATATACCAAAATTTTTGAGTCCTTGTCTATTTCTTCGTCTTCAACTTGCTCCATAAAATCTTTGTCCCAAGGAATATTATAAACCTCTGGCACTATTGGACTCATTTGTTCCAGCTCTTCTGGATTTCTACAGTCGATAATCACTGCCTCTTCATCCAAAATAAATTCCAATGCTTCTTCTTTATTCATAGAAAATTCTTTCACTAGTTTTTTCCTCCTAATTATTTTGCTAATTTATTTACAAATATATTTGTCCATAATTTTGTGAAGCGATATATTTCACTATATATTTATTTTACTACAAATTCATTAATTATGAAAGTCAAAATTTACTTAAAAATAATAAGGACTAAAAAAAATTAATATGATATAATAAAGTGAACCGATGCGAAAAATTTAGAGGTGAAAATTTTAATGAACACTCACAGTTATAAAGTTTTGGAGTTTGAAAAGTTGAGGGAAGAAGTTGCTGGTTATTCATTTGTCTCAACGACTTACGAAAAACTTTTGAATATAGAGCCAATGAAAGATTTTTCTTTGCTTTGGCGTGAGCTTGAATGCACGAGAGATTTTATTGATATGCTAAAATATGATGGTGGATTTGACCCAGTTGGGATGGCTGACATTTGCATTATAATAAAAAAAGTTGAATTCATAGGAAATTATCTAGAGGCTGAAGAGCTATGGAAAGTTTTACAGAATATCAGAATATATCGTGTTTTTAAAAACAGACTAGAAGAAGAGCTTTCTAAATATAAAAATCTTGCAGGAAGATTTAGTGGTGTGTCATCACTTAAGCATATAGAAGAAATAATAAGCAAAATTATCGACAACGAGAAAAATATAAAGGATGACGCGTCACAAGAACTCAAAGAAATTCGTAATCATCAAAAAGTGTTGAGCGTAAATATTAAGCAAAAATTTGATGATATTTTTAATAATCCAACTTGCTCCAATGCAATTCAGGAAAAAATTATTACAATTCGTGATGGCCGGAGTGTAATTCCTGTGAAGACAGATTTCAAAGGCGTGATAAAAGGAATTGAGCACGACAGGTCATCAAGTGGGCAGACAGTTTTCATAGAGCCAATAGCAATAGTCTCTCTTAATAATAAAATGCGTGAATTAGAAATTCGTGAGAAAGATGAGATACGAAAAATTTTACTCAAAATGGCTGGAATTATTCGAGAGAATTTTTCTGACATAGAAATTGTTGGAAGCTCTATTTTGGACTTAGATTTTTTGAATGCAAAATCAAATTATGCTGTGGCAAAGAAGGCAAATATTCCAAACATAAATACTCGTGAGATTTTATCATTGGTCAATGCTAGACATCCACTTATAAATCAGGACAAAGTTGTACCTCTCACTTTTGAGATAGGTAAAAATTATAATACACTTCTTATTACTGGACCAAATACTGGTGGAAAAACTGTGGCACTAAAAACTGCAGGTCTAATAACTTTGATGGCTCTTTCTGGGATTCCAATTCCAGCTGACGAAAATAGTAGCATAAATTTTTTCACAGGAATTCTTGCTGACATTGGAGACGAGCAAAGTATTGAGCAAAATCTTTCTTCATTTTCTGGTCACTTGAAAAATATTCGCGAGATATTGGAGCAAGTAACAAAAAATTCTCTGGTACTTTTGGATGAACTTGGCTCTGGTACAGACCCAGTTGAAGGAGCAGCTTTTGCAATGGCTGTTATAGATTTTTTGAAAAATAAAAAATGTAAATGTTTTGTGACAACTCATTATAGTGAAGTAAAAGCTCATGGATATAATGATCCACTCATAGAAACTGCCTCAATGGAATTTAATGTTGAAACTTTGTCACCAACATATAGACTTCTCATGGGAATTCCTGGGGAGAGCAATGCTCTTACAATAGCTGGTCGACTTGGAATTCCACAAGAAATTATTAAGAGTGCTCAAAATTATATCAGTGATGATAATAAAAAACTTGGTGCAATGGTCACAAACATCAAAGAAAAAACAGATGAGTTAGATAAGTTGAGGCTAGAAATTTCTAGTCTGAAGGCAGAGACAGAAAGAGAGAAATTAGAATACGACAAAAAAATTATTGAGCTTGAAGAAAATAAAAA
>JBOFDW010000125.1:0-19623 GCA_051647385.1 Fusobacteriaceae bacterium | reverse complement strand
AGAGTTTAGAGTCTAAACTTTTATTTCACCACATCTGTCTGGAATTAGCACCACGCCAAAGAAGCAGGTTGCTGAGATTTCATAGGGCCGAGTCCCTCAATCTCTCTTGATGTTGTTTTTCTATTTCTAATATGATAACTTAAAATAAATTTTTTGTCAAGACATAATATTTATTTTTAGCAAAAAATTTAATAAAAGTATTTTTATACTAAAAAAACTTCTTTCCTAAAAAATTTTTGAATTTTGAAAATTATAAATTTTTTATCAAAAAGAATTTTTTACAAGTCTAAAAGTAATATCAAAGTTACAGAAAATTTTTTTTATGATTTATTTATTTTTATTTGAAGTTTCTATAAAACATAAGTTGAAATTATTTTTAAAGATTTTAAAACTTAAAAATATTATATTTATTTATTTGAATTTCATAGATTATTATGTTAACTATGAGATCGGAGGAAAAGATGAAGTTAGTAACAAAATTAGGATTCAATGATAATTACAAATTTTTTGGTTTTTTAACTGTGGCAATGTCTGGTCAAATAATTTATTCTGCTTTCGAAGCTTTCAAATGGACATTTTATAATTTATTACTTGTCACATTGGAAATAACAAATACGCAATTAGGAGTTATTTTTAGCTTGATAGGAATTGCAATGTTTTTTTATGTACCGGCAGGTTGGATTAATAGTAGATTTCCAATCAAAAATATTTTAATAGCAGGATTGTTAATCAGATTAATTTCTTTAATGTGGATTATTTTTGTTAAGCCAAGTTTTACTACCTTATCAGTTATTGCAACAATTTGGGGATTAACAGATTCATTTTTTTGGCCCGCAGTTATGAACGGAGTTTCTTTTATGGCAGGAAAAAATGCAAAGGGAATGGCGTACGGAATTTTCGAATCTCTTAGAAGAGCAGCAGAAAGCGGAATGAATCTTCTGATTGTTGGAGTGATGGCTTCTTTTGGGTGCGTCACTCATCGTCGGAAGAGATGTAGTAATATTTCATTGGGCTATGATTATTTATAGCTTGATAATTATTCCTATGATATATTTTGTTTTTAAATATATTCCAAAAAATGAATTGGTTTTACATGAAAAAGAAACAAAAAATTTAGCTGCAACAAAAGCATTTTTTCAAGTTTTAAGAATTCCAGAAGTTTGGCTAACTTCTTTGGCGTCACTCACAGTTTATTGGTCTTATATAAATTTGATTTATACGGTACCATATTTACAGGCAGTTTTTAATATTACAACCACACAGACCGCACTTTTTGGAATTATAAATACTGGTGCAATGGGAATTGTGGCGGGAATTGTAGCTGGTTCACTTTCTGACTTTGTTTTTAAATCTTCTTCTAAAATGATGTGTGTAGCTTTGGGTTTATGTGCTATAATTTTATTTGCAACTCTTTTGCTTCCCAAAACTCAGATTATGTTAATATTTAATATAATTTTATTGTTCTTTTTTTCATTCGCAATATTTTTGGCAAGATCGGTTATTTTAACTCCCCTCGCAGAAATAAATTTACCAAAAAATTGTAGAGCTTCAGCAATGAATATTGGATCTTTTCTTGCTTATGCATCAGTTTTTTGGGCGTATTCTTTGAACGGAAAAATAATTGACGCAAACTTAGAAAATCCTATGTTGGCTTACCAAAAAATATTTACTATAAGTATTATAGTTGCTACTATTGGTTCTCTTTGTGCAGGTCTAAATATTTTCATGAAAAAAAGATATAGACAACGTCCAACAGAAGATTAGTTTTTAATTTAGAAAGATAAAATATTTCCAAAAATTTTTAAATATTTTAAATAAAAAATATCAAAATAGAAAAGGCGGTAGAATTATGGAAAAAATAATATTTGCACACAGGGGGATGTCTTCCCTTGCACCTGAAAATACTATTTCGGCATTTAAATTATGCAAAGAAAATGGATTGAAATGGTTTGAGTGTGACGTAGATTTTTTGAAAGATGAAACAATAGTTATCACTCACGACGATACTTTGGATAGATGCACAAATAAAAGTGGGAAAGTTTATGAGTTAGAAAAAAAAGATTTGGAAAATATTGACGCAGGAAGTTGGTATTCAGAAAAATATATTGGGGAAAGAATTCCAACTTTTGAAGAGCTGATAAAAGTTATAAATAATTTTGAATTAAATGTTAACTTGGAAATTAAGCCATCAAATTTATCTGAAAATATTATAGAAAATAATTTGAAAAATTTGACACGTGAAATAAAAAAAATAAATTCAAATATTAAAATTATAGTTTCAAGTTTTGACCACGTTGCATTATCCAAATTCAAAAAAATGAATCCGCACATTTCGGTTGCGTGTCTTTATTGGCTCAGTGAGTTCTCAAAAAATTGTGTGACCACACTTGAACATTGTCAAGCTGAATATATTCATCCAGAAAATTCTACGGTGACGAAAGAGTTGGTGGAATATTTCAAAAATAAAAATTATAAAATAAATATTTATACGGTAAATGATTTGTCCCGAGCCAACGAACTTTTTAATTGGGGAGTGGACGGAATTTTTACGGACGTTCCACAATACTTTCCGAGCAAGTATAAAATTTATTGAAGATTTATAATAATAAAAAACTTCTTTCCAGTTGGAGAGAAGTTTTTTTTGGAGCAAGTAAATTATTTTTAAGAATTTTTTTTACATGGCAGTTTGAAGATAAACGAGAGAAAGAATTTTGAGGTTATCCTCGTTCTCTGTATTTGAGCAACCAGCAAAAATTAATAAAACAGGCATTATAAATACCATTAAAAGTTTTTTCATAAATTCTCCTTAAAATTTTTCGAAATTTTTTACTGTCATAATTTATATCTAACCCAAAAAAATATATAAAAAAATAAAAATAAAATTAAATATTGGCAATACAAAATTTACAATTAGTAAAACTATTGTTAAAGTTTTATTCAGATTTTTTCTTAAAACAAAAGAAAAAAATATGAAAGACAAACAATATAAAATAAAAAGAAATGGTATCAAATATTGATTGACCGACTTGTTAAAAAATGGACTAGTTGCCAAAATAAAAATAACAAAATTAATTAAAAGGTATCCTATGAAAAAATTGAAATTTTCAGAAATAAAATAATTATATAATATTATACTAACCACAAAAATAATTATTGCCACAATTATTACTATTATAAAAAGATCCACCAATATCACTCCGATAATAAAATTTCTAAAAATTATTTCTACCGTTATTTTTTTTCTTACTTCAAAACTTTTTATCTATATTTCGAGAAAATATAAAACACAATAATAAATACAGCAAATATCGGAAATAAAAAATTTACAATTAATAAAACTATTGCCAAAATTTTATTTGGATTTTTCCTTAAAATTATAAAAGAAAAAATTATCAAAGACAAGCAATATAAAATATTAAGATATGGTGATTTGTTGAAACGATAAAAACTAAAAAAAATAATTAAATAATTAATCACAATATATATGATGAAAAAAATAATTTTTTTTTTAATAAAATGGCTATATAATAATCCGCTACTCAACAAAACAGCTATTGCCACAAATATCATTGAAAAAAAATCCATACACTCATAACTCCCATAATAAAATTTTCTTTAACTTTTAATTCTTTATTTTTTATTATTAGTTTTAGAATTTGTTTTTGTGGAAACTTTTTTTGGTGAAGGAACAAAAATCTTATCGGCTTTTTTTAATTTTTCATCTGCTTTATTTTTCATGGCAAAATCTTTTTTCATTCCTGACCACTCACTCGCCAACTTTAAATTTTTCTGAGCTTCACTTTTATTTTTTTGCTTCTCGTAAATTGCTCCCAAATAATAATACGCAGAATAATCTTCGTCGTCAACTTCGATTGCCTTCTGAAAATCTTCAAGAGCACCCTGCTCATCTTTCATGTAATTTCTAAAAATTCCTCTATAAGTATAGGCTTGCGGATATTTTTGATTCAAATTTATTGCGTCAGTTATATCTGAAACCGCCGCTTTTATGTTGCCAAGTTTATAATAAGATTGTGCCCGAAAATAAAATGCCTCAGCGGAATTTATGTCTGTGTCAATTGCCAGTGAAAAAAATTCTATTGCTGATTTAAAACTTTTATTATTATATTTTATTTTTCCCTTAGCAACAATCGCAGGAGCAAATTCTGGATTCACTTGGAGTGCCATATCATAATATTTATTTTTTTCTGCAATATTTTTTTTGCTAATATTTTCTCCAATATTAAAATAAATTATATCTGAAAATCTTTGGTACTCGGTAACTTTCAATAATTTTTTCAAAGCTTCCAATCTTTTATTTGTTTCGTTTTGGGCGATGGCATTTGCAAGTTCCAAATTAAATTTTGACCGCTCCATATCTGAATTTATTTTTGCTCTCGCACCTTCCAGTTCCCTTTCCAAAACATTATTCTCAGATAATTTTATTTCTAAGACAGAAATTTTCTCGTCAACTTTTTTGTTCAGGAAAAAAATAAATACTCCGCCCACAATTAACATCAGTGCAAAAACTATATTTATAATTATTAAAAGTTTTTTATTTTGCATTTTTTTATCTCCTCTAAATTTTTTCAAATATTTATTAAATTAATATTTTTTTAATTTCAAATTTTTTCTAAAAAGTATACCTAACTTTCAATCCATAAAATTGCGACGAATAAAAATCTCCATACTTACCATTATTTTCCAAAGTTAAAAGTATATCGTCCCAAAAATAATATCCAACAGAAACCAAATAAGAATAAATTTTTTCTGAATCAAGTGGATAATTTGGAAGTGTATAAGTTCTTGAAGCAACTGCCATATTTATTGCCTCAGAATAATTCGCCGAAAGTTTTATAAAGAATTTTTTCCAGTCAGCCATAAATAAAAATCCCAAATTATAATATGAACTTTCATCAATAACTTTTGGATAACTTATTCCTTCAAGTTCGTAGCCACCCAACAGAATTTTTTTATAATCTATATTTGCATAAGGAAAAGCATAAAAGTTTTGTGAGAATACAAAAATTTTTCCAAGCTCAAGAGCCGTCTCAATATTTTCGCTGTTATAATTATTTTTTGTTACGCCGTACATGTCAGAATATGCACTGCTAATAATTCCATGCACAAGATAATTATTTTTATTGTATCCCAAAAAAACATTTAGCCCAGTGCTGTTTCCATATTCGGTGGAACTCAAGCCGTCATAATCCACAGCTGACCGAACATATCCATATCCAACTCCAGTAATCCACGCACTATTTTCTGTTCTTGCAAATTGGCTCGTCGTTGTAAAAATAAATCCAGACGCTTTTGTATCGTATGCCTCATAATTTTTTACTTTATCATTATTTGCATCTGCAACAAAAAAATCCAAATTTTGCACGCTATAAGATTCCCCGTATCTCATCATCGGATTTAAAATAATTGACTGCCGAACAGATGACATCGACCTATCGAAAATCCAACTTGAATTTATCATTGGAAAATTATTGCCGTAATATTTTTGCTCAGCTCCAAAACTTTGGGCAAAAATTTGAAAATAAAATATTGCGATTATAAATCCCAAAATTATTTTTATTCTAAACTTATACATTTTTTCTCCGATGAATTTTATTTTTAATTTTTATATTTTTCTAATATTTTTAATTTATAATTTTTTAATTTTTCGCAAAATTATTTTCAAATATTTTTTAATTTTCTAAATATTTATAATTTTTTTAAATATTAATTTTTTTTTAATTAAATTAATTTAAATTTTCTATTCGCTTATTATACGCCACACCTTGTTTGACTAAAAATAATTCTATAAATTGCACATGGTCAGGTTCAAGATTTGGGTTAGTGATGGAATTAATATCCATTTCATCCGTGGTGGAAATAAAAAAATCGTACTGCCCATTTTTTATTTTTCGCAAAAATTCTTTGTTACTTTCCGCTCCGTCTATCTGAATATTTATCCCGTACGCTTTTAATTCCTCTTTCAATAAAAGTGCAATATTATAATTCACAGATTTTCCATTCACCAAAAAAACTCCAGAAAATCCTTCTTGATATCCAGTTTCAAAAAGTAAAGAAACAGCCTTCATAAAATCGTAGGGATATTTTCTTTTTTTCGGCAAGTCAAGAAGCCCGTCTTTTTTATAAATAATTTCTTCCAACGGAACTGTATCAACTGCATAAGCCAAAGCTTGAGCAACTTTCAAATTATTAAAGGGAGATTTATTTACATTAAATCCCAGAAAAACTTTTGTAGGTTTTAAATTATCCTGAAATTTCAGATTAGAATTTTTTAAGATTTGTTCTTTTTTAAAAACTGGAATATCATAGGCAACATCTATGTCTCCAGTTTCAAGTCCAATAATTCTATCGCCTTCATCCGACAAATTTCTGTACTCGATAATTTCGTATTTTCCTTTTGCTCCAAAATATTCCAAATTTTTTCTGAGAATAATATCGCCGTTATCAGATTTTTTCACAAAAAAATATTCACCAGTTCCAATAGGTTCGTCAAAATATTTGTCGCCTTTTTCTTTATAAATTTTCTCGCTCAAAATATAAGCCTTTGGCAAAGTCAAAATATTTAATAAATTTTTTATATCTCCTTCAAAAATAATTTGAATCATGTCATGATTGATAACACTGATTTCTTTTATTTCGGGAATTTTAAGTCTATCCAAAGAAAATTTTATATCTAGAGCAGACAAAGTTGTTTCATCATGAAATTTTATATTCTCAAATAATTTTATCATCAAAACATTTGGAGATGTTATCGAATATTCTTTTGCAACTGACGGAATTATTTTTCCGTTTTCGTCCAATAAAAAAAGTGTGCTATAAATTTTGGAGAACACACGCTTAGAATTTTCGTCTGAGATTTCGTTTGGGTCAAAAGAATTTATGTACGAGCTGTGAGCAAAAACAATTTTTGGTTTTTTGTCAGAGTTCCATTCTATGCAGAAAAAAATAATTACCAATATTATTACCGATAAAATTATATATGGCGAAAAATTTCTTTTTGTTTTGATTCGCATTTTTTGTTGCCTCCTAAAATTTTCACATACCTATATAATACTTTTTTAAATAAAGTTTGTCAAAAATTTATCTCAAATATTTCAGAAATTAATTCTTGACTTTTAAAATATGAGATGTTAAGATTAGTTATGGAGTGCATTGTGTCGCTCACATTGAAAGGAGTATAGATGGATTTTGATAATTGGGAACAAGAAGTTTACGATTCAACTTTCGATTCGCTTTTTGATTCTCTTATACAAGAATATAAGTCTGGCACACTTACTATTGAGCAACTTGAAATGAATATTAATGAGCAATATACAATTTTGAAAAATTGTTCCACTGCTGGAGCGGTTCTTTTTCAACAATGTTCCGCACAACTTGACGCACACCAATTTGCTCTTGCATATATAAAAAAAAATTACCTCTAAAATTTTTTGTTTTATTACAGTTATATTTAAAATTAAAAACTTCTTTCCAAATGGAGAGAAGTTTTTTTGTTATTTTCGGCAAATTTCCGACTGGATTTTATGAAAAAAAACTTGATTTGAAAAATGACACGTCATACGAGTCGTTTAAGGCACTTTGATATTTTTTACCAATATAAGTTGGTCGGAGGCTTCAAACGTTAAGAAAATGTGGCAGTTTTTTCTGAGCATTTATAAGGGTTTTATTTTTGACATAAAAAAGAAATTTGATTCAAAGTTTTTTTACTCCCATATAATAAGGGTTTGAATTGCGTGTAGAAGTTTGAAAATATTTTTATAGAGGGTTTTAAGAGGGGTATGATTATTTCTATGAAATTCTGAAAATGAAATATTGACATTTACTATAAGTATTGTTATAATTCTTGTGACAGTTGTAGAGGAAATTTTTAGAAATAAATAACGGCTCTGCACATAAAATTTAAAAATTCTTTTATGATAATTCAAATTTTGATTTATTATAAGAGAATTTTTTTTGTTTGAAATTTTACTTGAATAAAAAAAGTATATGAAAATTATCGTAAAGTTCCAATAATTATGATATAATAATTTATATATTTTAAAAGTATTGAGAGGAATGGCGGTGATAATTAAATGGCAAAGTATAAGTTTATAGATTTATTTTCTGGTATAGGAGGTATACGAATACCTTTTGAAGAGTTTGGTGGTGAATGTGTGTTCTCTTCTGAGATAGATAAATATGCTCAACTCGCCTATGAAGCAAATTATTCTCACAAGCCACAGGGTGATATTACAAAAATAAAAGAAGAAGATATTCCAAAATTTGATTTGCTATTAGCAGGTTTTCCATGTCAAGCTTTCAGCAATGCTGGAAAAAAATTAGGTTTTGAAGATATGAGAGGAACATTATTTTTTAATGTTGCAAGAATAATAAAATATCACAAACCGAAAGCTTTTTTGTTGGAAAATGTAAAAGGGCTTCTATCTCATGATGGTGGAAATACTTTTAAAGTTATTCAACAAACTTTGCTGGACATGAAATATAATATTTCATATAAAGTTTTAGCTGCAAAAGATTTTGGAGTTCCTCAAAATAGACAAAGAGTTTATATTGTTGGATTTAGAAAAAAAAATGATTTTGAATTTCCACAACCACTTAATAAAAAAATTATTGTTGGGGATATACTCGATGAAAAAGTTGATGAGAAATATACGATATCAGATAAATTATGGGCTGGTCATAAAAATAGAAAAAAGAAACACTTGGAAAATGGAAATGGATTTGGCTATGGATTGGTAACAAAAGATTCTCCATATACAAATACTTTATCTGCAAGATATTATAAAGACGGTAGTGAAATATTAATCTATCAAGGTGAAAATAAAAATCCTAGAAAATTATCTCCGAGGGAAGCTTTGAGATTACAGGGATTTCCTGAAGATTTTAAAATAGTTGTTTCAGATGTGCAGACTTATAAACAAGCTGGAAATAGTGTTTCAGTTCCTGTAATTCGTGAGATAGCAAAAAAAATGCTTCAAAATTTAGAATTATTGGGAGAGTCGAAATGAGCAAGGACGAATTAAAGCTAGAAAAAATTTTAAAATTGAAAGATGAAAAATTTGAATTAAATTTGAAGTCGTATAGTTTTTTAAAAAAAATAATACAGTTAAAACTTACGTCAAATCAATTAGGTGTTGCCCTAGAAAATTTATCACTTCTAAAAAATGATTCCATCGGACATTTTGAAAAACAAAAATCTAAGTTATTAAAAATGAGCTTCCCATCTTTTTCAGAGGAAAAGGAAATAGAATTAAAATCTTATTTTGAAGAGTATATGACTTTCAACGAAAGTTTTTATGGAGCTTCATTACTTATAAAACTATTTACACTAAAAGATTATGTGCTAAGTGTTTCTAAATTATATTCTGAAAAAATCCAGCTAAAAGAAACTGAAAATATTTTAAGCAATTCATATGATATTGCAGGTTTAAATAAAGCCTATGCTCCAAGAATTGCTGGGAACTTATTAATAAAATATGCTTTTATTTTAATGCAAACTGAACCAGATATTATTAAGGATACTTGGTTAGAATGTTTGAGAAATGATTATGAAAAGATACATGAAAATTTTATAGACCCAGAAGTATTATTACAAATTATTTTTAATGAAAGCATGAGTCAAAGTTCAAAATCTAGTGGTGGCTCAAGTTATGAAAATAGAATTGAAAATTATTTCATAGCGAAAGGGATTAATTTTAAAAAACACACAAAAGACAGTGAGTACAATGCTGTAGAATATGATTTTTTAATAGAATTAGAAAATGGTAGAAAAATTGGAGTTAGTGCAAAGAGGACTCTTCGAGAACGTTACAAACAAAATCATGAAGATATCGGAGCATTAGAAATAGATTTATTTTTAGTTATTACTTTGGGCACAGATTTGAACGAGCAGAAAGTTAAGAATATTTTAGAAAAAAAAGGCATGAGAATATTTGTAAGTAATGACATCTATGAAAAAAGTAATTTTCTGAAAAATTATCAGTATGTATATTCAACAGACAAGTTGTCCAATGAATTTTTAAAAGAATTGGAAGCAACTAAGTTTCGTAAAAATAATAAAGAATAAAATAAATGAAAAAGATTTTTGGTTTGAGGTCTACTCTACCGAAAATCTTTTTTAAATTTTTAAACTTGAATGGAAATTAAAATTATAAAAATAACTTCTCTGAAGTTAAATATCTCTCCAAAAAATTTCCACCGACCAAAGAAATGAAAAAAAATATTTACAAAATTTAGTTTTTATAGTATAATGCGAATTGAATGATAAATTATAATTGCTACTAGGAGTGCGTCTCATGGAAAATTTAAAAAATGAATCAAATACTTTGTCACCATTTGCGGTAAAAAATTCTGTTGATGAAATGAAAAATTCTGTTGATCTCATTTTAAAGCAGATTGAAGATTTGGAAAAACAGCGAGGTGAAATTTCTACAAAAGTTTTGGAAGCTGAAAAACAACTTGAAGCTGACAAAGCTGCCACTGAGTACGCAAATAAAAAATTGGAAACTACAAAAATGACTTTGGAACTTATGAAGCAAGAAGCCGAGACAAAAAGACTTGAGCAAGAAAGTTTGCGTTCAAAATATTTGGAAGGTCAAACAAAATACGAGCAAAGCAAATCAAAATATGAGCGAGACCTTTTGGAGCGAAGAAATAAAAATTTGGAAGCCGATCGAAAAAGATATTTTCTTGAGCTGAAAAATTTGGAAGATAGATGGAGACGACTTTTATTCGGAGGGATTGCTCTCGTTACAATAGTTTTGGGAGTGGTAATATTTTTATTTTATAATAGATTTATTTCTCCGTCAAAAGGAACTTCTATTTTAAAATCTGCGAACTCAATTTCTATTTTTAGTTCTGAGAATAATCCAATGAGAAAACTTTTGCCTGGAAAAAAATCTACTCCTGCTACAAAAAATGTTCAGCAAGATAATAATGGTAATCCAATCGTTCCGAAAGATTCACTTTTTTCTAGCAACGATGGAGCTTACTCAGAAAATAATTTCAAATTAATATTTGACAACGGACTTGAAAAATATTCTAGCGGAAATATGGAAGGAGCAATCGACGATTTTACAAGAGCAATTCAGATAAAACCAAATAGTTTTGATGCTTATTATAATCGTGGACTTGCGAAATATTTGAAAAGTAATTTTGACGGTGCAATTTCTGATTTTGAAAAAGCTATCGAAATAAATCCTTACAGCAAAGAAGCTGAAATTGCAAAAGTTAAAGCTGAAAATAAAAAATCTTTGGTTCAACAAAATAATTCTGCGGACAATAACACGGCTGGATTTACAACTGAAGATATAACTGGTGAACAACCAAAAAAGAGAAAGTAAAAACTTTTTGAAAAAGTTTTTTATGATTAAGCGAGGAAAAAAATATGAAAATTTATATATCTCCTCTAGCGGGTGTGACGGATTACACCTTCAGAGGAGTTTTGTCTTTTTACAAACCTGACATGCTCTTCACGGAAATGGTCAGCATAAATGCAATTGAAATGGCAAATTTAAAAACTCTTACGCAAATTTTAAAAATTCGTGACGGCGAAGCTGTACAAATTTTTGGAAAAGATATCGACAAAATAATTTACAGTGCAAAATATATTGAGAGTCTCGGAGTCAAACATATTGATTTGAACGCAGGTTGCCCAATGCCAAAAATTACGAAGAATGGTTATGGTGCTGGATTACTTGACGACCCTGAACACATAAAAAAAATTTTGTTTTCCATGCGAGAAGTTTTGAAACCTGAAACTGATATCTCAATAAAAATTCGTGTGGGAAGTCACGGAATAAAAAATCACGTTGTAATTGGAAAAATTGCCGAAGAAGCAAAATGCAAACATATTACAGTTCACGGGCGAACTCGTGAGCAACTTTATTCTGGAAATTCAAATTGGGATTTGATTCGAGAAGTGAAAGAAGCAATTTCAATTCCTGTAATTGGAAACGGCGATATTTTTTCTGCGGAAGATGCACTTGAGCGTGTAAAAAAATCTGGAGTTGATGGCGTAATGTTGGCTCGAGGAATTTGTGGAAATCCTTGGCTCATCCGTGAAGTCCGAGAAATTTTTGAATATGGATATGTTAAAACTCAAATTTCTTGGAAAGAAAAATTAGGCGTAGCAATTCAACACGTGAAACTTGACAAAGAAAATAATCCTGAGAAAAATTTCAAATTTGATTTGCGAAAACATCTTTGCTGGTACGTGAAAGGAATTCACGGTGCGACAGAAATAAAAAATATTATAAATAAAACTGAAAGTTACGAAGACGCAATTTCTATTTTGGAAAAATTATATTCGGAGGAAAAATAAAAAACATGAAAAATATAAATAAAATTTTTTTCTTATTAATTTTTTTTAATTTAATATTTCAAATTTCTTTTTCAAAAAATAATATTTCTGACATGAGAAGAACTGGTTTAGAAATCGGAAACAAAATTCCAGAATTTATTTTGGTATCAGTTGACGGCAAAGAAAAAATTTCCTCGAAAACTTTTCAAGGAAAATTAACTTTATATAATTTTGGAGCGACGTGGTGTAAATTTTGCCGAGTTGAAAGACCGACCTTAAATGAATTTTATAAGAAAAATAAATCTCGAGCAAATGTTGTTTCAATAATTAACGAAAGTTCTGATAAAGAAATTTATAAATATTTTAAAGAAATTCCAGTTGACTTCAAAAGTTATCAGGATTCTGACGGAAAACTTTTCAATAAATTTTTGATTCAAGGTACGCCGACGACTTATATTGTAAATTCACATGGAATAATTATCCAAAAAATTCCGGGTGCATTGAATTGGTCCAACGTGACGGTTGAAATGATTTTGGAAGGGAGAGAATAATTTTGAGCGGACTTTTGCAAGTTGATATTAATTTTGCTCTAACAATTTTGGCTGGACTGGCAACTTTTTTGAGCCCGTGCATAATTCCAATAATTCCCGGATATCTTTCTTACATCTCAAATAAAAAATTTATATTTGTTCACACTTTATTTTTTATTTTTGGTTTTGGAATCGCGTTTACTATTTTACAAATTTTATTTTTTTATTTCGCAAATTTTTTCAGCAAAATTTTTGGAACAAAAATTATAAATATAACTTTCGGAATTTTTATAATTTTTCTTGGACTTGAAATTTTAGGAATTTTTAAGTTAAAACTTTTTGAACGAGAAAAAAAATTTAATTTTGATTCTCTCAACAAAAATTTTTTCACTTCCATAATTTTTGGATTTGCTTTTGGATTTGGTTGGACGCCTTGCATGGGACCAATACTTTTTGGAATTTTATCTTATCTCTCAAGTACAAAAACTTTGTCGCAAGGAATTTTTTATTTGTGGGGATTTGTTTTCGGACTTGGAATTCCATTTTTGATTTTTTCTTTGATCTTAACTTTTTCCTCAAAATTAAAACTCCCAAAAATAAATTATCCTGCCATAAAAAAAATAGCAGGAATAATTTTAATCATAATCGGAATTTTACTCGCCACTGATAACTTAGATATTTTCCTATAAAAAAAATTCTAGAAATCTTTCACAGGTTTCTAGAATTTTTTAATTTAAGATTTAATATTTAAGATTTAATATTCAAGATTTTTTTTATTTATTATTTTTTTCTAATTCTAAATTCTTTCTGTCTGTTATAACAAAAAATGGATAATAAATAAGTACAGATAAACAAATATTTATTAGCTGAATTACTGAACCAGAAATTTTTCCTCCTGTAACCAAATATCCACTAATTATTGGAGGTGTTGTCCAAGGAATCATTATCCCAATTGTTTTTGCTACAAGTCCAAATTCCATTGCAAAGTATGAAGTTGTAATAACTACAATTGGAACTAAAAGAAATGGTATCATCATAAGAGGGTTCATTATAATTGGGATTCCAAAAATAATTGGTTCATTAATATTAAAAAGCCCTGGACCAATAGAAAGTTTTCCTATTTCTTTTAACTGTGCACTTTTAGCTCTGAATAATAATAATATTGCTAGACCTAAAGTCGCCCCTGAACCTCCAAGAGAATAAAAAATATCAAAAAATTGTGAATTTATAATATTAGGAATTGCTAACCCTTGTTGAAATGCAAGTCTATTTGCATCAAGTAACGGTAACCATATAGCTGTCATCAATCCAAAAACAAGTGCTTGACCTTGTATTCCAACAAGCCACAAAAGTTGAGCAAGAAAAACTGCTATTATTGCTCCTGCATAAGTTCCACCCAATAATGAAAGTGGCTTCATTAAAACAACTTCAACTATTCCATGAATACTTTCAAAACTTGTTGCTTCAAATAATAATTTAAGAAGCCAGAAAAATATTATAATTATAAAACCTGGAATCAATGCTGCAAAAGATTTTGAAACATTCATTGGAACAGAGTCAGGCATTTTAATTACTAATTTTTTGTTTGTAACAAAAGTAAATATTTCAGTCGAAACTATTGCAATAATAATCGCAACAAATAGCCCCTTACTTCCAGTAAAAGCAAGTGATATTCCTCTTACGTTTTCACCACTCAAAGCTTTTATCGAATAAGGTGTAACGAGAAAAAAAGAAGCAACAGAAATTGCACAAGCTGATAATTTATCCACTGAATTTTTTTCTGCTAGTCTGTAAGTGATGGCAATAAGTGCAATCACAGCTATCAAATCAAAAGTTACCCCAACTGGATATAAAAACTTATCTTGCCAACTTGCTCCAAAAATTCTACCCATAAAATCTAAATATTTTTGAATAGGGAAAAATGCTATCATCAAAAATAAAGACCCTATCATTACCAATGGTATCGAAACCATTAATCCATCCCTTATAGAACTTAAGTGTTTTTGTGATCCAACTTTAGCTGCTAGTGGTAATAATTTTTCTTCCATAAATTGAAAACCTTTGCTCATAAATAAATCACTCCTCAATTTTTTATTTTTTACTTCTTATCTATAAATTTTTTTGACTTAAAATCCATTATTTTTTGAAACTTCTGCAATCCATTCACCAGATTTTTTTATTGTACGTTTTCCAGTTGCAAGATCAAGTGAAATCCAACCATATCTATTTTTATAAGCGTTCATCCATGACCAACAATCTATAAATGTCCACAAGTGATATCCTTTGCAGTTTGAACCTTCTTTCATTCCTTTGTGTAAATATTTCAAATGATCTTTTACAAAATTTATTCTGTATTCATCTTTTACTTGACCATCGACTATGAATTTTTCTTCACCTTCAACACCCATTCCATTTTCAGAAACAAACCATTTTATATTTTTATATTCATTTTTTATTCTAATCGCTATGTCATACATTCCTTTAGGATAAATTTCCCACCCACGGAAAGGATTCATTTTACGACCTGGCATTGCATACCATTCAAAAAATGTTTCTGGAGTAAGTGGTGCATTTGGATTTGGCATATCTACTTTTGCTTTTACTCTTCTTGGTTGGTAATAATTTACTCCAAGAACGTCAACAGTATTATTTTTTATAATTTCGAGTTCTTCTTTTGTAGTTTCTGGAGTAAGTCCATGTTTAGCTAAAAAATCACAAAGTTCTTTTGGATAAACTCCATGAACAGCTGGATCTAAAAAACTTCTGTTAACTAATAAGTCAGCTTCAAACGCAGCTTTTAAATCAAAAGTATTTTGACTTCTTGGATAAGTTGGGGATAAATTAAGGATTACTCCGATTTCACCATTTATTTTTAATTTTCTAAATTCTGAAATGGCTTTTGCACTTGCGAGCTGAGTATTATATCCAACTTGAATTGCTCTTTTCATATCCACAATATTTGGAAACATAAAATCTTCGAGATATCCACCTTCAGCTGGAACTATCGGTTCATTAAATGTAAACCAATATTTAACTCTATCACCAAAAAGTTCAAAACATGTTTTTGCATATCGAGCATACATATCAACAACTTCTTTATTCTCCCAACCACCTCTGTTTTGAAGTTCAATCGGCATATCAAAATGAAATAAATTCATGAAAGGTTCTATCCCATTAGAAATTAATTCATTTATTACATTGTTGTAAAACTGTACACCACTTTCATTTAATTCAAAAGTATCAAGATTTTTAAAAATTCTTGTCCATTGAATTGACGGTCTAAAACTATTATGACCAAGTTTTTTCATCATCGCAATGTCAGCTTTCCAATTTTCATAAAATCCAGAAGCTTTGTCTGGCCCTATTTCATTGAAAAATCTTTCTCTTTCAATTTTGAACCAATGATCATAAATACTGTCGTGACATTTATCTTTGTCACCTTCGGCTTGTGGACCTGATGTTGCACTTCCCCACCAAAACCCATCTGGAAATTTCCATTGAATTTCATTTTTTGACATTAATAAAATACCTCCTTAATTTTAATTACTTCTGTCACAAATTATATATTTTTATTGATAAAAAGGCAAGGAAAAAAGTTTTGAATTGACAGCACCAAGAATAAATAGTATAATTTTATTATATTTTCTTAATTTAGGAGGATTGGTGAGCGACAAAAAAAATAACTCAAAACTTTTTGATGGCTTAGATATAATATTTTATTTTATCTTTGGATTATTAATTTGTTCAGTGATATTTTTGATTTTTTTTTCTCTTGGAAAAAAGAATTCTAAAATAATTAATAAAGAAAAAAAAACTTTATATATAATTTCTCAGACTAATAATATGTCTGATGAAGAGTCACAAAAAAATATAGAAGAAATTTCTACATTATATAAAAATTCTCAAATAACAGATTTAGAGACAAAAAATGCTTCTGAAAAAATTCAAGAAAAAAATATTCAAGAGAAAAAAATCGAAGAGCAAAATATTTTAGATCAAAAAAATATTAATTTATATTCTAGTTCGATTAAAATTTTGACTGAACCTGTTCCTGATGTTGCAAAAAAACATTATGAACTTGGAAATAAAAAATATGACCTAAAAAATTTTGCAGGTGCGATTAAAGAATATGATTTGGCTATAAAAAATAATCCAGATTATGTTGAAGCATATAATAATCGTGGCATATTAAAAGTAAAATTGAAAAAATTTGATGAAGCAATGTCAGATTATAATAAAGCTCTAAGCCTTGACTCAAGATATTATGAAGCATATAATAATAGAGGGACTTTGAAATTTTTGTTGGGCGATACAAGAGGTGCTGTGGTAGATTATTCAGAGGCAATTAGAACAAATCCAAATTATGGAGAAATTTATTTTAATCGTGGAATGGCAAATTTTGAACTTGGAAATTTTGAACAAGCGATATTTGATTATAAAAAAGCCATAAAGTTAGGCACAGAATCCAAAAATATTGTTCAACATTTAAAACTTACTGAAGCGGAATTAAAAAAGAAAAAACAAAAAAATTATAAATAAATTTAAAGGAGAAATAAAATGGCAAAGAAAAATAAAAAAATTGGTGTGATAATTTTAATAATATTATTTCTAATAATAATTCTAGGAGCTTTTAAGTTTTGTTCAAAACCTGTTGAGCAACCAGTTGTTGTAGAACCAGTTGCAGTTGAAGTTCCTGCTATTGAACCAGAACCAATTGTAATTGATGTTGGTCCAAAAGATAAGGTTCCAAAACCAAAGTCTAGTGCAAAAGTTTCTACTGTTGCAAAAGATTATTACGAGATTGGAATTCAAAAATATAATGAAAATAATTATAAAGAAGCTATCAAAAATTATAATCTCGCTATAAAAAGTTACCAAAATTATGCTGAAGTTTATAATAATAGAGGTATCGCAAAATATGAAAGTGGAGATAAAACTGGAGCATTAAAAGATTATTCTAAATCAATTGCACTTGAGCCAGATTATGCAGAACCATATAATAATCGTGGGCTTGTAAAATATGACCAAAAAAAATATGCTGAGGCAATACAAGATTTCACAAAGGCAATTCAATATTATGATTTATATTCTGAGGCATATAATAATCGTGGTATTTCAAAATATGCAAAAAAAGATTATGTTGGTTCTATAAAAGATTTGGACAAAGCGATAGAAATAAATCCAACTTATGCTGACGCTTATTTTAATCGAGCAAATGCAAAACTTGATAAGGGTGATTATGCAGGAGCAATTGCAGATTATACCGAAGAATTAAAATTGACTCCAAAAGATGAGCTTGGATTTAACGGTCGAGCTCAAGCTAAACTTTTCCTTGAAGATTACGCAGGGGCAATTGCAGATTATAAAGCTGCCATAGAAATAAAACCAGATTTTAAAGATGCTATTGTGTCTCTAAAAGATGCTGAAGCAAAATTGAAAGAGTCAAAAGAAGTTCCAAGCGAAGAATAAATAATAAAATAATTAAAAATTAATAAAATAATTTTCCAACAAAAAAAAGTTAAAGCAGAAATTTTGCTTTAACTTTTTTTAATTTTCTCATATTTATTTTATTATTCATTATAATATAAATTTTCTGTTGGGAAAACAGGGTCACACGTAACATCTATTCCAAGTTTTCTAAAAGTTTGCTCGTCATTTTTTGGTAAAATTGTGGTCGAATGTGCTTGCGCACATTTCAAATCTGAAAGTTTTCCAAGAGCAAGTTGAGCTATAGGATTTGTTACCGCACAAATTGAAAGTGCTATCAAAATTTCTTCAGCGTCCAAAGATTTTACCTTATTATTAAAAGTTTCAGATTTTAATTTTAATATTGGATCAAGTATCACAGGAGAAATCAAATGGATGGCATCATCAAGTTTAGCCAAAACTTTTATCGCATTTAAAATTGCAGCTGATGGCGCATCCATAATTTCAGAATGTTTTCCTGTAATAATAGTTCCATCATTAAGTTCGAGAGCTAGTGAAGAAAAAACTTCTGACTTATTCACAGATTTTGCAACAACTGATTCATGATGTTTTCTTGCCACATCAACAACTTTTCTATCAGATTCTTTTAAGTTAAGTTCTTCCATAATTCTTTTTGAAATATCAAATGCGTCTCCGTCGAGATAACCTTTTTTATGGTCGCATGCTGATTTAAAATATCTTCTGATAATTTCTTGCTCCGAAGCTTTTTTTATAACTTCGTCATCAATAATTCCAAACCCAACACGGTTGACTCCCATGTCAGTTGGAGATTGAAACATTGATTCTTTTCCAGTAATTTTTTCTATGATTCTTTTTAAAACTGGGAACGCTTCGATATCTCTATTATAATTTATTGTTCGTTCGTTATAAGCTTCCAAATGAAATGGATCAATCATATTAATATCTTTCAAATCAACAGTCGCTGCTTCATAAGCAATATTTAGCGGATGTTTCAACGGCATATTCCAAACTGGAAAAGTTTCAAATTTTGAGTATCCAGATTTTTTTCCTTTACGGAAATCATGATAAAGTTGGCTGAGGCATGTTCCAAGTTTTCCAGAACCAGGACCAGGTGCAGTGACAACTACAATTGGTTTTGTTGTTTCTATGTAAGGATTTTTTCCGTATCCTTCATCACTAACTATACGTTCAACATTATTTGGATAACCTTCTGTCGCCAAGTGCTTATAAACTTTTATTCCCCTGTTTGATAATTTTTTGATAAAAACATTTGTGGCAGTTTGACCGCTATATCTCGTGATGACAACGCTGTTCACAGAAAGTTCG
>JBOFDW010000124.1:0-3356 GCA_051647385.1 Fusobacteriaceae bacterium | reverse complement strand
AAAGACTGACCTTTTAACCAAGCAAGGAATTTTAAAGCACTGGGGATTTTTCTTTGGGCGTGATAAAGATATTCCTAAATTTCTATTTTGGTTGCAGGAGGAAAATGAAAGCTTTTTTGCTCATGAGATAGAGCATTATGGAATTATCGACGAGAAATATTATGATACATCGAGCAATGTTATTTGTGGCAAAAATGATTTGTTCTTCAAAAACATTTCTGATATCGGCAAACTTTCTGATGATGAAAAAATTTGGCTCAAGGAAAATCTCCTAAATATTCGCAAGGATAAAATTCAATCACTAGTTGGACTTTGTTGGGCTGTTGGAAGATTTCATCAGGACGGCTCATACCCTATACTTGAAGTGTGCGGGACAACTTCTATTGGTAAGACGGAATTTATCGGATTAATTTCAAGAATAATGTTTGGGACTGACGACAACATCAAAGCATACAAGAGTATGTCGAATCATCAGGTGCGGAGTCTCGCAAGTTGTAGCAACATCACACCACTTTGCATTGATGAGATCAAAATACTAGCCAATAAAAAAAATATTCAAATACATATAGACCTATTTTCTGTGCTTAGGTCAGCCTATGACAATAAACTTTTGAATCAAGGCAACATCACGGAAAAACTTAAGGAGTTCAAACTTTGCACTCCAACAATTATCTCGGGCGAGTCTGGACTTTCGGACGTTGCTCATCTTGATGGTTGAGAGAGGAGCAACTTTTATATCAATGATGACAAATGACACTACGCAAATTTCCCGCCTTTGTACAAGTCAATAGTTTTGGAGCATGAGCGAACCAACTCCACACTTGAACTTTTGGACATGGCAACTTTGAAGAAGCAACTGAGAGAGTGCGATTTTATTACTGGGACTGGAACTAAAAGATTTGGAAGTAAAGATTATAGCAAGCTCATGCACGCACAAATTTTTAAAAAAAATAATGATATTATTTCACAGTCAACATTAGAACTGAATTTTAATAAAGACTAATTTTTTACTGGTATTTTTTCATAAAGATAAATATTTTGTAAGATTTTTCAGTTTTTTTGTAAGGTTTTTGTAATGAAAATTTATGTTGGTATTACTCAATTGTAAGGTTGTAAGGAAAAATTTATATGGTAGACCGCCCACATTATTTTTTGCCATATTATTTTATGACTGAAATTTTTTTTAAGGGGGTATATGAATTGAAAAAACGCTATATTCCCTTACAAACCTTTTAATATGGTGGCTTGCTTGCGTTACACAAATCTTACAAACGAGAAAATATTCTTACAACTCATAAAAAATGGGAGTGGAGATATTTTTTGGCAAAAGAAAAAGAGGGTGCGAACACCCTCATAATCTTTTTAGGTCATACAAGTTGCTAAGATTTTATCAGAGCAACGAGTACAGCGAGTCCGAAGACCAGCAGTATAGTCTGCCAAAGCATTTATACCACCTCCTAACATATTGAAGAGTTTCTATTGAAGACTTTGTAACACGTTGAATTATTACAAAAATAGAATAGCATAGTATAACACACAAGCGTTAAAATAAGTATATAAATAAAAAAGAGAGTTTGACCTCTCTTTTTAACTCTTCTCAATTAGGTTTGATGATTGCTTTCGTTTCAACCCGAAAGTTTAAGAACATAAATATTCTTAAGTTGATTAAATAATATCACGAAATAAATTTGCTGTCAAGTAAAGTAATTTTATTTTGCCAACATCAAATATTAAAAAGTATAAAAAATGCGGGCGAATAAAATTTGGCGGAAAGTTTTTGTTAGGTGTGATATAATATTTAGATGAAAAAAATTATGGGGGTCTGGTCAAGTGAAAAAATTATTTTTGATTTTTATGTTTATAATATTATCTTGTAGCCTGATGTTTGCAAAATCTCAAGATGAGATTTCTTTGAATTATGATTTCACAAAAATTACGAAGGAGTCAAAAGGTACAACAGTAAATATTTATATGTACGGTGGGGCTGAGGAAATAAATGATTTCATGGACAATGTTATTGCAAAAAATCTCAAGCAACAAAATAATATTACGTTGAACATAATTCCTATTATCAACATAAAAGATATCGTGAACAAACTTATCATTGAGAAACAAGCTGGTAAAAAAAATGGATCTGTGGACGTGCTCTGGGTCAACGGTGAAAATTTTAAGAACCTAAAAAAGTCCAACGTACTTTGGGGCGACTTTATAAAATCTTTGCCGAACTTAAAATACGTGAAAAGTTCTACCTATGAAAAAGATTTTGGCGAAAATATAAATGGACTTGAAGCACCTTGGGGTGAGGCACAATTTAATTTCATATATAATTCTGCTGTTGATAAAAATATTCCCTTCACTGACGCCAAAACTTTGCTTGAGTATGCAAAAAAAAATCAGGGCAAATTTGCATATCCGACAGTTGTTGACCATACAGGGAGTGCCTTTGTCAGAAATATTGCCGTAGATATTTTGGGCTATAATAATATAGAGAAGATGAGCAATAAAGTTTTCGAGCAAAATCTTGAGGCAGTCTGGAAATATTTTTCTGAGCTGAGACCTTATCTATGGAGAAAAGGGGAGACGTACCCTGAGGGTGAGGCTAAAGTTGACACGTTATTTTTGAGTGGAGAAATAAATATTGCCATGGGTTACACAGTGAACAAAGTCAACAGCAAAATTTCCAGTGGTGGATATCCAGAGACTGCAAAAAGTTTTCTGCTAAATAAAGGCACGCTTTTTAATAATCATTATTTAACTATACCTGCAAATGCCGGCAACAAATCTGGAGCAATTTTTGTGATAAACTATTTACTCTCACCTGAGGCACAAATTCTGAAACAAGATCCAAAAAATTGGGGTGATTTTACTATTTTGGATACCAGTAAAATTTCTCCGTCAGAAAAAAATCAGCTCAACAAATATTTGACCCCAGCAAACATGCCGAGTTTTTCTGAGTTAGAAAAAAAACGTGTGAAAGAACTTTCTCCTGAAAAATTAAAACTAATCGACGAGGGATGGTTAAAAAATATTGGAAGAAAAAACTAAATCAAAACTTAAGAGGAAAATTTTGAATCTGATTCTTTTGAGTCCGCTAATTATAATTATGAGCGGACTTTTTGTCTTGCCGTTATATCACACTTTTTCATATAGTCTGGGCTTGCATCAGTTTGTTGGTGAAAGTAAATTTCATTTGAATTTTTACAGGGAACTTTTTGCTATGGATGATTTTAAGGTCTCGCTTTTTTATACGATAAAAATTTCTCTCATATCTTCTTTGGTGTCTTTTTTGCTTTCTAGTTTGGTTTTGTTTTTAATTTATACTCTATTTATTAGTAACAATAATTTTGAGAAAAATA
>JBOFDW010000123.1:0-4768 GCA_051647385.1 Fusobacteriaceae bacterium | reverse complement strand
ATTTTTCTTCTGGTACAAATAAAATGCTAAAAGGATCTATAAATCTTAATTTTATAAGATTTTTTAATAGTGCCAGCGAGTTTCTAGATTTTTCCATAGAGATGCTTCAGTCAACAGAAGATGCAACCACAAGTGCAGTTCCATCTATTTTGGTTATTAGCGGAGACAAAGGAATTTTTGAAGTTACGAATACAGAAGTGGAATCTTATAACTCGCAAGCACCACAGATTTCTGGTGGAGTAACAACATATTCTGCCAACATGGGGACTGCTGGAACTATTTTAACTGTTATTCCAACTGTACGAGAAGATGATAGCATTCTTTTAAATATAAAAATAGAGGATAGTGAATATACAAAAAGTGGGAGAGCTCTTGACCCTACCATGGGAGATGTTAATCCAAAAATTACCAGAAAAATTGAGAGTAATGTTATAATACAAAATGGGGAAACTATTTTTATTGGTGGAATGAAAAAAGCTCGTTCAACTTTTACAAATAGTCAAGTTCCAATACTTGGAAGCATTCCATTTATCGGAGCGCTTTTTAGGTCACAAGGAACAACGAAAGAAATAACAGATTTATATATGAAATTAAAAGTTGAGATAGCAACTTCCAGTAATGTAAAAAAAGATTTTAGTACTGAAGGATTAAAATTTAAAGAAATACATGACTACAATAATTCTGAGAGAGTTAATAAAAATATTTATCCTCATTTTAAAATAAAACCTAATACACCAGAATAAATTAAGAAATTTAAAATTTATAAAAATTTATAATAAAAATAAAATATTTTTTAACTTAAAATTTCTCAGAGAAAAAATTTGGAGAATTTTTTATTTTTGTATTTTATGAAAATATGTTATTATATGAGAAATAATTATAAGGAGAAAAAATCATGAATACTTTTGGAAATATATTTAGAGTTTCAATTTATGGGGAATCTCATGGAACTGGAGTTGGAATTCTTTTGGATGGAATTCCATGTGGAATAAAAATAGATATAGAAGATTTTTTGGGTGACTTAGCAAAAAGAAAATCTGGTGGAATTGGGACAACTAAAAGAATAGAAAAAGATTTGCCAGAAATTTTATCTGGGATTCATAATGGATTTACAACGGGAGCTCCACTGAATATTTTTTTTAGAAACGAAAATCAAGAATCGAAAGTCTATTCGGATTTTGCTGCTCATCCAAGACCTGGTCATGCAGATTTTGTTGCTACAAAAAAGTTTCAAGGGTTTAATGACCTGAGAGGTGGAGGATATTTTTCTGGTAGACTCACACTTGGAATTGTGGTTGCTGGTGTAGTTGCAAATAAAATTATAGAAAAAATTTGTCAAGATAAAAAAATTAACTTTGATACCAAAATAATAAAGCTTGGAAATTTGGAGATAAAAGATTTTTCACAAGAAATTACAGAGATAAAAGAGGTTAAAAATAAAATAGAAGAGACTGTAAAGAATGGAGATTCACTTGGGGGTATCATAAGTTGTAAGATTTCTAATTTACCTACTGGAATTGGAGAACCTTTTTTTGATTCTATAGAATCAGTTTTGTCACATTTAATTTTTTCTGTTCCTGGAGTTAAAGGAATAGAATTTGGAGCAGGGTTTAAAGGGACTGAAAAATTTGGAAGTGAATTTAATGATAATTTCATTGATGAAAGTGGAGCAACAAGCACAAATAATAATGGCGGAGTAAACGGTGGTATAACAAATGGAAACCCAGTTGAGTTCAATGTTGCAATAAAACCAACAGCAAGTATTTTCAAATCGCAGGAAACTTTTAATTTTAAAAATTCAAAAAAAGAAAAATTAGAAATAAAAGGGAGACATGATGTTGCTTTTATTTTGAGAACACCTGTGGTAATAGAAGCGGTTTCTAAGATTGGAGTTGCAGATTTTATTTTGAGAAATTATAAATCTTAGGAGGATTTTTGGTATGGATAATTTAAAAAATAAAGATAATATTTCTTGGGATGAATATTTTATGGGTGTGGCAATTCTTTCTGGAAAAAGAAGCAAAGACCCGAGCACACAAGTTGGTGCTTGTATTGTGAATGAAGAGAAAAAAATAGTTGGAGTTGGATATAACGGACTACCAATAGGATGTTCTGATGACGATTTTCCTTGGGGACGAGACGGAAATTTTTTGGAGACAAAATATCCTTATGTGTGTCACGCGGAGCTCAACGCAATACTTAATAGTATAAAAAGTACAAAAGGTTGCAGCATTTATGTAGGACTTTTTCCTTGCAACGAATGTGCAAAGGCAATTATTCAGTCAGGGATAAAAGAAGTAGTTTATATGTCGGATAAATATTCTGAGTCTGATCCAGTTGTGGCAAGTAAGAAAATGTTTTCAGCGTCAGGAGTGATATACCGTCAGTTCAAAAATAAAATATCAAAAATAGAATTAGAATTTTAAAATTTTTTATCCTTAATATCTAATTTTAATATCTAATAACAAAAAAATTAAAGTGGTCTCTTTTGAGATCACTTTAATTTTTTGTATTTTATTTATTTTGTTTAAAGTATGATATTATTTTTTCTCATCTTTTCTTGCTAGTCCAACAGTTGCATTCAACTCATCAATTTCTTGTTGAATTGGCTTAACTCTTTTATCAACAAGTTTTATCCATTTCATATTAACTATAATTACCAAAAGAAGAATTGCAGCAATAAGTGTTCCAAAGAAATACTTGATGAAATTACTTTCGCCTCTCATAGAATTCAATTGACCAACAACTTCGTTACTAGTTTTTACAGAGTTAGATTTTACAACTTCCACCTCAGTTTTAACACCATTTAATCCAGTTTTAATTTCGTTAAGAGAAGATTTTATCTCTTCAACATTTCCAGACAACTGATTAATTTTTTGATCGTACTCACTTCTTGTAGCAGGTGGTGCCTCTAAAGGTGCTGCTGTTCTTGGTGATGCCTTTGTTGTAGCTTTTGTTTTTGTGATAGTTGTAGTAGAAACTTTTTTAGTAGCTTTTGGCTTACTAGTTCCACTTGCAAAACTCATTTGACTAACAACAAAAAACAATACTAAAAGCAATGTAGCCACTTTTTTGCTTCTTAGATTTAAAAAATTCATAAAATCCACTCCTTGTTATATTTGTTTTTACATAAATCAATTGTAACTATTTCTCATATATTATATCATAAGAATTTTTTTTTGCAATAAAATTATTTTTTTAAAAATTTATTTTAAAACTCCATTAATTTTTTTATAAGTTTTTGAGTGGCTCTTATATCTTCTAACGAGTCGTGTGCATTGATTTCTATTCCAAAATATTCACACCAATCTTCTAATTTATTTTTTTGCTTGAGTTCTAGTTTTCCTTTTAAATAAAAATATGAAAGCAAATATAAAGGATCAAGTTTTATTCCAATATAACTAAAAAAATAATTGCTTCCGTTTCTCTTGAAAAAGCTGTTCAACATTTTTATATCAAAATCTACATTATAACCAGCGATGATAAATTTATCTTCTTTATCAAATTTGTTAATATATTTATCAAAAATTTCCAAAAGCTTCTGAAAAATTTCCGCAGGGCTTTCAAAATTTTGTATTTCCTCTAAAGTTCGACCTTGAATTTTTAGTGCTTCATCATTTATAATCGCATCAGGATGTGGGGCAATATAAAAATTAAATTCTTCCTTCTCTACTCCATCTATTTCGATAATTCCAGAAATTTGAACCACAGCAGATTTTTCTGTGAGACCTGTAGTTTCAGTGTCTAAGTATAATATTTTTTTCATGTATAATCTCCTATCTAAAATTTTTTTGCTACATAATTATACAACAGATTTTAAAAATAAAAAATTTTTTTGGTTTTTGTTCTTTAACGAAGATAAAAAAATCCAAGCTAGAAAAATAATTTCTATTAGCTCAGATTTTTTCATAATTTTTTTATTTCATAATTTTTTTTATTGTATTATTAAATTCTTCCCTAGAAATATTATATCTATTTAATTTCGAAAGAAGTTGCTTTGCATTTGAATATCCAATTGAAAGTTCAGCACCAAAAAGTTCGCGAAGTTTTACAGAAAATTTTGTCCCAACAAGTCCATTATCTATCAAGTCATTCATATCAAAAATATTTTCATTTTTATTTTCTAGCAAGTCAACTTTTGCATTTTCAAGTGCTCGAATGATTGCTTCTGGATTTGCGTTTTCGACTCCGATATCTTTTAATTTTTTACCTTCATCTTGACTTATATAAGCATTTTTTGAATTTGGAAATTTTTTGTTTATAGCTTTTCTTATTTGCTCACCTGCATGGTCTGGGTCTGTAAAAATTATTAGTCCATTATTTTCATAAGCCTTTTCTAGTTTATCAAGTCCGCCTTCTTTTTTTGCCGAGAAACCTTGAACAGAAATAACTTCTGCATCAACAGCATTTTTTATTGCAGAAATATCGTCCCGACCCTCCACAACTATAATTTCTTTTATGATTTTTTTCATTCGGCTCCTTGACTCTCAAAACTTTTTAAGCTGTCATTAAAATATTTTAAGAAATTTTCCAAATCTTTTGAAACATATTCCCATGAGTGATTAAGTCCACGATAAGCAAAAGCCTTGTAAGAGTATTTTAATTTTTCCATGCGATTTACAACATCAATCCATTGCCGATACATATAATAAGGATCCAAGTCTTCCATACCAACACTTGCATAAAATTTTTTGTGCTCAAGAATTTCTTTTCTAATTTTTTTTAGTAAAGTATAAGGGTCATTTTTTAAGATTTGTTTTCCTTTTCG
>JBOFDW010000122.1:0-1579 GCA_051647385.1 Fusobacteriaceae bacterium | reverse complement strand
ACTCTGCAATCTGAATAGTATTTGTCGCCGCACCTTTTCTAATATTATCCGCAACTATCCATAAATTTATTCCGTTTTTTATACTGAAATCTTTTCGCACACGTCCAACGAAAACTTCATCCTTACCAGAAGCGTCAATTGCCATTGGATATTTATTCATGGCTACATCATCAACCAAAATAATTCCCTTCGATTTTGCAAAAGCTTTTTTTAACTCTTCTATATTTGGTTCTCTTTCAAGTTCAATATTTGCCGACACGCTATGACCATTCATCACTGGAACTCTTACACAAGTTGCAGTCACCGCCAAATTTGCTTTGCCCAAAATTTTTCTTGTCTCGTCCACCATCTTTTGCTCTTCCTTAGTATAGCCGTCCTCTAAAAAAGAATCTATGTGTGGCAAACAATTATAAGCAATGGGGTGAGGGTAATTTGTTGGAGCATTACCTTTTATTCCCTCTTCCAAATCTCGCACGCCTTTTACTCCACTACCAGATACCGCCTGATAAGTTGAGTACACAATTCTTTTTATTCCGTACATATCGTCTAAAACTTTTAGTGGAACAACTGATTGTATCGTAGAGCAATTTGGATTTGCAATTATTCCGTGATGTTTGAATGCGTCTTTTGGATTTACTTCTGGCACAACGAGGGGAACATCTTTATCCATTCGCCATGCACTACTATTATCTATTACTATTGTCCCCTTTGAAGCGGCAATGGGAGCAAACTTTTTTGACAGTTCTCCACCAGCAGAAAAAAGTGCGATATCAATTTTTTTGTCAAAAGATTTTTCTGTAAGTTCTTCAACTATTATTTCTTTGTCCAAAAATTTTACTTTAGAACCAGCAGATTTTGATGATGCCATAAGATATAAATTTTCTATCGGCAACTTTCTCTCTTCCAAAACTTTTAAGAAAGTTCGCCCAACCATTCCAGTTGCACCAACAACTGCAACATTATATTTTTTCATAATAATATTCACCTCTCGCTATTTTTTCACTTGGACCAGTCATGTAAATTTCTTTCTCTTTCTCTTTTATCTCTATTTTTAAAATTCCCAGTGGCAAGTGAACCGATACTAATTTTTTTAATATATTAAGTTTCATATTGCCTATAACAACTGATGCACACGCTCCAGTTCCACACGCAAAAGTTAGCCCTGCTCCTCTCTCCCACGTTTGCATTTTTATATTTTCATCATCCAACTTTTGGACAAAATTTACGTTTGTCTTTTTTGGAAAAAGTTTGTTGCTGGAAATTTCTGCTCCGGATTTTTCTAGCTGAACTTTCTCAAGGGCATCAACATAAATTACTGTGTGAGTCGTCCCCATAAAAAGTGCCGAAGATTTAAAGTCTCCTATACTCTCATTTATAAACTCACTACTTTTTACAAGCTCAGTGTTCATAGGAATTTTTTCTGGCTCAAATATTGGGCTGCCCATATTTACTTTTGCCACAAATTCTTTTTGTGAATTTGTTTTCTCTTGAATATTTATTTCTACCTTCATGAGCCCAGCCAAAGTTTCTATCTCGAATATTTTTTTATTCTCCAAAATTTTATTCTCATAAATAAAAT
>JBOFDW010000121.1:0-4530 GCA_051647385.1 Fusobacteriaceae bacterium | reverse complement strand
AAACATTTGGCATGAGTTGAGTTTTCAAATTGAAAAAAACAAAAGTCCCCAAAATTGTCATGGACAAAATTATCATCATGGTCGTGACTGGTCTTCTTATGGAAAACTGAGAAATATTCATGGGCTTTCCTCCAAGTTTTAGAAACTTTTTTTATTTACGACTAATAAAATTTTATCACAAAGAATATAAATCACAAAGAAAAAATAAATTTCACACCTACAAAAAATTTTAGGAAAAATAAAAAGTCCCAGAATTTTTTCTGGGAGAAGGAATTTTGATTTGGAATTTTTTATATTATAAATATTTTTTATAGAATTTTATTTCAGCGTTTTATTCAAATTTATTTTTTTATTTATCGAGTCTCTTAATTTTTCTATTCTTATATATTTTTTATCCCCATATAATTTTTTATAAAAATTTTTCTGTGAATTATAAAATTTAGAATTTCTAATATATAAAGCTAGTCTTGCCATACCAATTTGATCATTAACGAAACTTCCATTTATAAGTCTTTCAAATTTTATCAAATCATTTTTTGTAATCTCTTTTATATATTTAGAAAAAGTTTTAATAGAAATTTTATATTCATTAAGTTCCTTAGAAAAATATTCTAATACAAGACTAGTCGGTTCTTTCCTGTCTGAAAAATGAATTGAAATAATATTTTCTATATTTGAATCTTCCCTGAAAATATTTTTTTCTCTAATATCTTTTAAATTTACAAAACGTTCATCTGCAATTTCAAAAAGAGCACTCAGCTGATTTAATTTTCTTGTGAATTCAGAAGATATTTGATCTTTTTTATAAGATAACTTATGTGAAATATCTGCCCACGCATGCATTAAAATAGTTCTCACCTGAATTTCAACATTTTTATTTTTATATTTTTTATAATAACCTAAAGAAAGCCACTCTTTATTAAATTTGATTATATAATGATTTGAACGATACCCAAATTTTTCCGTCCCCAATTCTTCTTCTTTATTGATTTGTTCTGTTATCTCAAAATTTTCACGTATAATTTTTTCTATACTGCTTATATCAGAAGAATAAAAACATATTATTCTAACACCACATATATCGTTTATATTTTTTATACTTAATTTTTTTTCAAGTTTTTCATTTAGAGAATTATAACTTTTTATTCTTTTATTTATCTGCATATAAGGAATATTTTGTTCTTTGAGCTCTCTATTTAAAATTTCAATAATATCAAGTCCCATGTCATCATAAGCTGAAATTAATTTCTCATATTTAGATTTTTTCATATTGACTCTTCGCTTATACCATACCGTTCCATCAATTGAAGACGAAACTTATATAAAATAATTCCAAATAAATAGTCAATATTGTCTTGTCCTAGCATTTTAACAATCATGCTTTCCTCACCGATTTTTTTTGCTGTATGATATGAAAAATTTTGTTTTTCTAAAAAATCATCAAAATATCCATTTATAGTCTCGTGATAATATTTACGAGCCTCAATTATTGAATTTTGATCTCCTGAAGAAAAAGCATGAACAAATTTTTTGGTTATGTTTCGCTTATCTTCTCTTATCATTTTACACATATATTCTAACGTCTGATTTGCTAAAGTTATATTTTGGTTTATCAAATGCTCTCCTAAAATTTTGGTGCTAAGTTCTATATGAGTTCTTAAAATCATAATATCATCAATTATTTTTTTATAAATTTCTTCCTTTTTCCCACCAGATTTAATCGCTCTGTCTAATGTGGCATCCGTGAGCAAAAAAGCCGTCTGCAAAATATTATTATTAATCTCATTTGTATCGAATGATTTTACTATTACATCCAAATTGCTAGGAATACCATGACTTCCAGTGACACGTGGCTTACGTCCTTTAATACTCAATGCCACTTGCCTGCCTGTCATATAAATAAATTTATAATTTTCGTAATTTGGCTTTGTATTTTTTGACACATCAGTAATAATGGCATTTTCAATTATTTTTCCGGGGTCTATTTTCAATAATCCAGAAATTTTATCAATGTCACTGAAAAGATCTTTTTTTTCTTCTCCTATTTCAGATAACAACTCATACATTATTTCTTTCAATTCCATAAAATTATTCCTCCCCATCTAAACTAATTACATTTTTTTCTTGTAAAGTCTCTTTAGTTTTAATTTCATTATATATTTCATTGTGAATTTTAAATATTGTATCAGCGATACTTGTCAGTCCTTTTTTTATTTTGAGATTATCTTTTGGGTTATTTATAGCTAGCAACATCCTGAAATCAGCCCATTTTTTTGAAATTTCATCATTAAAATCCCACATAACTTGTATCAAAAAAGAAAGAGTTTCAAAGTCGTTTTTATAACTTGCTAATTTTCTAGATTTGTTATCGATTGCATTTTCAATATAAATTCTATTTTTTATTTCAAGTTGATTGATTTTTTCCTCTAAAGTTAAAATTGTTTTCAAGTATTTTAGTTCGTTTTTTTGACTATTAGAATATTTCTTATTATTATGATTAGAATATTTTTCTTTTTTATTCATAATTTTTTTTAAAATTTTTCTTTCTTCTTTTGCCATATTTGGAAAATTTGAAATTTTTTCTAATGTGCTAGAGCTACATTGTTTTAATTCCATGACTTTATTCAAAGTTTGTTTACTCAAAATCTTTTTTTTCACAATATCAGTTTGAGTGAAACCACTTTTTTTAAAATATTGACTTATGATTTTTTGTAATTGCTTGAGTTCTTCTATAGTACACGACATAATTCCATCTCCTTCTGTTTTAATTTATTTATTTGGAGTAAAACAAATTTCAATAATTGTTAAAATAAAATATCATCCTTATTTTATCACATTATTATATTGTTTTACAAGAAAATAAATAAAGATTCTATTTTAATGTTTATTCTATAAAAAATATGTTATATTTTTCTTTTTTATATCACTTTAATTTTTACCTCTCCAAAAAAACATGCCTCAAAAATCGTCGTTAAGGCACTTCAAGTTTTATTCTTGAATAAAGAAATCACAATGCAAAACAACGTCGTTATACGCAATATTTTTTTCTCAATGCTTATATGGTATTTTTTCAAGCAAAATAAAAACTTGCGGATATTTATTGCCCGCTAAAAAGTTGCACCCCATTAAATAGGTCTTTCAGCTTCATTAAAAATTCGGAATGGCTTTTAAGGAGAAATTTCACTTTTGTGTAAAAATATTTGCTGAAAAGTAAAGATAAAATTTTTATCTTTACCGTCGGCATGATTTATCTTTACTTTTTTTTGTTCAAAGAGTATAATATATCAAGAGGTGAGAATATGAAATTTGATCAAATTAAAATTTCTAATCTACGAGAAAATATTCTCAAAGATATTTTGTTGGAAAAATCAATAGAAAATATTGCGAGTGAAAACAATATTTCAAAACCAACCGCCATAAAATATAAAAATATTTTGGTTGAAGATGGAATTATTGAACTTACAAAAAATTCTAAAACAAAATATCAGTTAAAAAATTATTGCGAAAAATTCAGCATAAAAATTTCCAACGAGTCTGAGGAAGATAAAATATATAACGAAGTTATTCGAGACAAAATAAAAAATTTCAAAGAAAATATTCAAAATAAAATTCATTATTGTTTTACGGAGCTTGTGAATAATGTTATCGATCATTCTCAAAGCAAAAAGTTGGACATATCTTTTCTGGAAAATTATTTTGCTGTCGCAATTATGATTGACGACTATGGGATTGGAATTTTTAAAAAAGTCATGAAAGATTTTGGATATGAAACTTTAGAGGAAGCAAAATATCAACTTTCCATTGGAAAATTAACTTCTGACGCATCTCGTCACGCAGGTGAAGGAATTTTCTTTTCCTCGAGATTAGCCGACAAATTTATAATAAAATCTTTTGGTGAAGAATATTTGAGAAAAAAACCAGATTATAATTTACCAGAAGTTTTTGTTGAAGAAAATAATGAGGTGTCGACTTCTGTAAAAATTGAATTTGATAAAAATAGTTTGACAACTCCTATTGAAATTTTTAACGAGTATACCGACGACGATTTTGGATTTGTAAAAAGCGAAGCACGAATTGCTTTGGCGGCAAGTTTTTCAAAAAATTTAATTTCACGGTCGGAGGCTAAAAGAGTAACTTTAAATTTTGAAAAGTTCAAAGATATAATTTTAGATTTTGAAAATGTAGATTTTATCGGGCAGGGATTTGCTGACGAGATTTTCCGAGTGTACACAATCGCTCACCCAGAAATAAATTTGAAATATATGAACGCAAGTCCAATAATTGAAAAAATGATTTTGCACGTGAAAAAAAACTGACTTTTATTTTGATGTAACGATGAAGAAAAAAATTTCGAGAAAAATATATAATACAAAAAAGGAGCGGGGGGAAATTTTTCTCCGAAAAAAAATGGACAGAAAAAAAATTTTGTCGCACTTTGACGGCGAACAAGAATATATCGTGGCGAGTCTCCTTGACGACATCGAACTTTGCCTCGAAATAAATTTTCCGATTTACACCAAAGAATTTTAT
>JBOFDW010000120.1:0-3181 GCA_051647385.1 Fusobacteriaceae bacterium | reverse complement strand
TTCTTGATAAACTTGGCGAAATGCCGTTGCCTCCGTATATAGTTGAGAAGTTAGACAAAAATAATAAAGACAGATACCAAACTGTTTACGCAAAAAAAGGTGAGTCCATTGCAGCTCCAACTGCTGGATTACATTTCACTGAAGAATTACTTGAAAAAATAAAATTTAAAAATATAGAAATTTTGGATATTTATTTGGAAGTTGGGATCGGAACTTTTCGCCCAGTCCAAACTGAAGATGTGAAAGACCACAAAATGCACAGCGAGTTTTTTGAAATACCAGAAGATACCGCAAAAAAAATAAATGAAGCAAAAAAAAATAATCGAAGAATAATTTCTGTTGGGACAACTACGGCACGAGCTTTGGAATCTTCGACAAATAAAGACGGTGAAATTATTCCACAAAAAAATAATACTGATATATTTATTTATCCCGGTTATAAATTCAAAATAATAGATGGACTTATCACAAATTTTCACTTGCCAAAATCTACATTGCTAATGTTGGTGTCGGCATTCTCTGACAGAGAATTTATGCTGGAATCATATAAAGAAGCTGTAAAAGAAAAATATCATTTTTTTAGTTTTGGTGACGCAATGTTTATATATTAATTTTTTATTTTATTTAAGATTTATTTTAAAACTTATTAAAAATATTTGAAAATATTTAAAAAAAATTAAAAACTTAAAAAATTTAGGCGGTAAAAATATATGAGAATAATTGCTGGCGAAGCAAAAAATCGGAAAATAAAAAGTCGAAAAGGTCGAGAAACTAGACCAACTCTTGGAAGCGTAAAGGAAGCTCTTTTTTCTATAATCGCTCCTTATATTGTTGGGTCAAGATTTTTGGATTTGTTTAGTGGTACAGGAAATATTGGACTTGAAGCTCTTAGTCGAGGAGCTAAAAAAGCTATCATGATAGAAAAAGAATCTGAAGCACTGAAAATAATTATAGAAAATGTTGAAAATTTAGGATTCACAGAAAGATGTCGGGCTTATAAAAATGATTCGATAAGAGCTCTTGAAATTCTTGGAAGAAAAGATGAAAAGTTTGATATAATTTTTATGGATCCACCTTATGCAGAAAATTTATGCACGAAAGTTTTAAAAGCAATTTCAAAAAATAAAGTTTTGGCAGATGATGGACTTATAATTTGCGAACATCATTTATTTGAAGATTTGGCGGACGAAATCGATGGATTTAAAAAAGCTGACACTAGAAAATACGGGAAAAAAGTTTTGACCTTTTACACACCTTAGAGGAGCGTGAATAATTATGAAGAAAAAAAGCGAGAACAATAATTTTGAAGAAAATTTGGACGAGATTGATAACATTATAGAAAATCTTGAGAACGGAGAACTTGGTCTCGACGCCAGCATAGAAGAATATGAAAAAGCTATGCGACTCATAAAAAATAATTCTGAGCTTTTGAATAAAGCAAAAGGCAAAATAATAAAAGTTACCAAGAATCAAGATAAAGAAGGCGAACTAGATTTTGAGGAGGTCTAATTGTGATTGGGTCTTATTTTAGAGAAAAAATAGATTTGATAGATAGCGAACTAAAAAAATATTTTGACGAGCTTAATTATCCTACTGCAATTTCTGATGGAATGAAATATTCCGTTCTTGGTGGTGGAAAAAGAATAAGACCTATTCTACTTTTTATGACTTTGGATTTATTGAAAGTTGATTTGAAAAAAGGAATTCCATGTGCCACCGCAATAGAATTTATTCATTCGTATTCTCTCGTGCACGATGATTTGCCGGCTCTTGATAATGATGAATTTCGTAGAGGAGAACTTACAACTCACGCAAAATTTGGCGAAGCTGAAGCAATTCTTATTGGTGACGCACTTCTTACTCATGCTTTTTATTTACTCTCAGAAAAAAATAAAAATTTACTTGAAGCCGAAAAAATTATAGAAATAATTTCTTTAGTGTCAAAATATTCTGGAATAAATGGAATGATTGGCGGTCAAATGATTGATATTGAAAGTGAGAACAAAGAAATAAATTTTGAAACTTTGAAATATATTCATTCAAATAAAACAGGTAAACTTATAAAGTTGCCGGTAGAAATTGGATGTATTATAGGAAATTTAGAAAGCGAAAAAAAAGATGCTCTTTTAAAATATGCAGAATTAATCGGGCTAGCTTTTCAGATTCGAGATGATATTCTTGATGTGGAAGGCGATTTTGAAAAAATAGGAAAAGCTGTTGGAAGCGACCAAGAATTAAAAAAATCCACATATCCTTCAATATTTGGTTTGGACGAATCAAAAAAAATCTTGAATAAAATCGGAGAAGAAGCAAAAGAAATTATAACGCAAAATTTTTGTGATAATAATAACTCAAAATTATTTTTGCAACTAGTAGAATTTATAATAGAACGAGAAAAATAAATTCAAAAAATTAAAAAAATAAAAATATAAAAAATAAAAATTTGAAAATAAAATTAAAAAAAATATGAAAATAAAAGTTTAAGGAGTATTTAGAATGGCTAAAATAAAAAACATAATCGTTGCACACAATGCTCAACCAAATCCACAAATGCCAATGGTGATTGACATCTATGGAGCCTTTGATAATTTGATACAGCCAATGTTTCCGCTACCTATAAAAAATATTTCGGTTATAATAACTTTGGAAGAAATTTTACGTCCAACAACTTTTGAAGTACGGATAAATTCTCCAGAAGATGAACTCATTTCTAAAGGAGAAATAATTCCTGTAATGGATCAATACGGTGTTGGAAAATCTATTTTAAATATACAAGATATACTTTTAAAAGATAGAGGGACTTATACGATAGATATTTTTGAAAAAAATGGGAATGAATTAAAATTTTTAGCAACTTCAACTCTTTTTATCGCTGATTATCCTCTCAAAAGAATTTTGACAGAGCAAGATATCCAAAATATTTTGAATAAAGGTGGCGATGTAATTAGAACTGTTAAGCTCGACTTTAAACCTCATGATAATCCTGATAAATTAGTTAAGCTTCAATTGTCACTTGACACAAAAGAGCCTTTGCAAGAAGGGTACGAACAATTCCCAAATGATAATAAGCTTGTTATAGAAGGGAAAGAATATGACCTTACAGGTATAAGAAGGCAAATAGAGTGGATGTATGGAAATCCAATTCCTAAACCTTCCGATAATCTAGAACCCGCAAAAGATG
>JBOFDW010000119.1:0-11419 GCA_051647385.1 Fusobacteriaceae bacterium | reverse complement strand
TTTGGTTATGCAACATGTCATAGATATGTTTGCTGGAAATATAACGCCTGTACTAATTTTATCAAGAGTATTGAATTTAAGTGCAAATGAAACGACACTTTTAATTCAGTGTGCATTATTAAGTACATCAATTGCAACTATCATTCAATTGTATCCAATTAAAATTCTTGGTAAATTTGAAATAGGAGCGAGATTACCTATTGTTATGGGGTTAAGTTTTGGGTACTTACCTGCAATGCTTTCTATTTCAAATGGTAGTGCAGCAAATATTTCAATTATTTTTGGTGCACAAATAGTAGGTGGAATATGTTCAGTTTTTTTAGGAGTTTGGTTTAAAAAAATCAAATTTTTTTTTCCTCCAATAGTGGCAGGAACGTCAGTTTTAGCTATTGGGCTTTCACTTTTTCCAGTAGGTGTAAATTATATGGCTGGAGGAATTGGAAATCCAACATACGGTTCTTATTTGAATTGGGGTATTTCTTTCTTTGTGTTATTAACAGCATTATTTATTAATCATTATGGAAAAGGCTCAATAAGAATGTCAGCAAAACTTATAGCAATGTTTTTGGGATATATGATATGTTTGAGTATAGGACTTGTAAATTTTAAATATGTAAGTGAAGCCAATTGGTTTTCTTTTCCAAAAATTTTTGCTTTTGGAATGCCAAAGTTTGAAATGAGAGCAATATTGATTTTTTTAATAATGTATCTGATAACTTCTGTTCAAACTGTTGGGAACTTCTCTGCTGTTACAAATGGAGCAATGAAAAGGGAAGTGCGAGATAAAGAACTTGAAGGTGGTATAGTTGGAATTGGTTTTTCTGGAATAATTTCAGCTTGCTTGAATTCATTTCCAGTGGCTGTATTTTCTCAAAATGTTGGAATAGTTGTTCTTACAAAAGTAATAAGTAGGATAGTAATAGCTTTAAGTGCGATATTATTGCTACTAGCTGGCTTTATTCCAAAGTTTAGTGCTATTATTGAAACTATACCATCTCCTGTGCTAGGTGGTGGAGTAGTTGTAGTGTTTTCTCTGATAGCGATGACAGGCATACAAATAATAACAAAAGATGGATTAAATGAACAAAAAATGATAATAGCTGGACTTTCTATTTTTATAGGATTTGGTGTTGGAGCTCTTCCAAAATCGATAGAAATATTTCCGGATCAGATAAAGGCTATTTTTTGCTCAAATATAGTTATTGCTACAATATTTGCATTTATATTAAATCTTTTATTTCCACCTAAAAAAGAGAAAGATGATATTAGCAAGGGAGAAATAATAGATATAGATATTTAATTATATTAAAGAAAGAGGTGAACAAGTGTACAAATTTAGAGTCAATGGTAAAGAGATTAGCACTGAAAAGAATATTAAGCTTCTTCCTTTTTTGCGAGATGAATTAGAAATAACATCTGTAAAGGATGGATGTTCTGAGGGGGCATGTGGAACTTGTACAGTCCTTATAGATGGAAAAGCTACTAAAGCATGTATTATATCTACTGATAAATTAGAAGGAAAAAATATTCTAACAGTTGACGGAATAGAAAAAAAAGAAATGAAAATATATGAGTGGGCTTTCGCAGAGGCTGGAGCGGTACAGTGTGGATATTGTATCCCTGGAATGGTAATATGTGCAAAAGGGCTTTTAGATATTAATAAAAATCCTTCTGAAGATGAAATAAAGAAAGCAATAAGAGGAAATATATGTAGATGTACTGGATATACCAAAATTGTTGAAGCCATTCAAAAAGTTGCAAAAATTTTTAGAGAAGGGTTTGATCCAAAAGATGATTTCACAGGTAAGGTTGGAGAGAGACTTCCAAGAATAGATGCAGCAGTAAAAACATCAGGTGAGGCAAATTATGTTGCAGATATAAAAGTTGATGACTTGCATTATGGTGGTGCACTAAGAACAAAATATCCACGAGCATTAATCAAAAAAATAGATATTTCAAAAGCAAAAGAAGTTTCAGGTGTTATAGGAGTGTTTACAGCAAAAGATGTTCTAGGAAAAAGAAATATTGGACATTTAGAGTTTATTTCTGACTGGGATGCACTTATTGATGAAGGAGAAATAACAAGATACATAGGAGATGCAGTTGCACTTGTTGCAGCTAAAACAAAGGAAGCTTTAAAAAATGGTCTTGCCGCAATAGTTGTAGATTACGAAGAACTTCCTGTGATTGAAAATCCTAAAATGGCTCTTGCAACTGATGCCCCTAAAATTCACGCAAAAGGTAATGTTTTGTTTCAACAAAAGCTTTCAAGGGGAAATGTAGATGAAGCAATTGCAAAAGCAAAACATGTTGTAACTCATACATACAATGTTCCATTTACTGAACATGCTTGTATGGAGCCTGAAAGTGCTCTTGCAATTCCAACTAATGATGGAGTACATCTTTATACAGGAGATCAATCGATTCATGACTCTCAAAGAGAAGTTGCGAGGCTTCTTGGTATTGAAGAGGAAAAAGTTCATGTGACAGCTGCATATGTTGGAGGTGGTTTTGGTGGAAAAGAAGACATGTCTGTTCAACATCATGCCGGAATGATGTCATACTTGACAAAAAAACCAATACAGGTTACACTAAGTAGACAAGAGAGTTTAAATGTTTCAGTTAAAAGACATGCAATGGAAATAGAAATGACTCATGCATGTGATGAAAATGGTATTTTGCTTGGAATGAAATGTAATATTATTTCAGATACAGGAGCATACGCTTCTCTTGGAGGACCAGTTTTACAAAGAGCTTGTACACATGCTTCAGGACCATATAATTATCACAACATAGAAGTTTTAGGAACAGCAGTTTATACGAATAATGTTCCAGCAGGTGCATTTAGAGGTTTTGGAGTTACTCAATCAGCTTTTGCAACTGAAGCAAATTTAAATGAACTTGCAAAATTAGTTGGAATATCTGAATGGGAAATAAGATTCAGAAATGCAATCGAGCCAGGACTTGTATTACCTAATGGTCAAATAGCTGATAAAGGAACTGCGCTTAAAGAAACACTACTTGTGGTAAAGGATGTTTTTGAAAAAAATAAATCAAAAGCAGGAATAGCATGTGCATTTAAAAACGCAGGGATAGGAGTAGGGCTTCCAGATATTGGAAGAGCAATAATTTCTGTAGAAAAAGGAAAACTTCATGTTAGAAGTGGAGTTGCTTGTATAGGTCAAGGATTTGCAACTATTGCACTTCAAATGGTTTGTGAAGCTACAGGATTAAAACCTTCTGATATAATAGTTGAAGAGCCAGATACAATTAGAACTCCAGATTCTGGGACAACAACAGCTTCAAGGCAAACAGTTTTTTCTGGTGAAGCTGTAAAAGTTGCAGCAAAAAAATTAAATGAGGTTCTTGGAAATAAAAAAATATCTGAAATTGAAGGTCAAGAATTCTATGGGGAATATTCAGGAATAACTGACAAGATGGGAATAGATAAGGAAAATCCTGTGAGTCATATTGCTTATGGATACGCAACTCAAGTAGCAATAATCGATGATGAAGGAAAAATAACAAAAATTATAGCGGCTCATGATGTAGGAAAAGCAATAAATCCAATAGCAGTTGAAGGACAAATAGAGGGTGGAGTTGTAATGGGTCTTGGTTATGCTTTGACAGAAAATTTCACATTAACAAAAGGCATTCCGAATCAAAAATATGGAACTCTTGGTTTGCTTAGGGCAACAGATGTTCCAGAAATAGAATCAATCATAATAGAAAAAAATACAGAAGATTTGGCTTATGGGGCAAAAGGAGTTGGAGAGATAACAACAATACCAACGGCACCAGCAGTACAAGGAGCTTATTATAAGTTGGATGGAAAATTTAGAACAAGTTTACCACTTGAAAATACTTTTTATAGAAAAGCAAAATAAAACAAAATTTTATGTCCACAAAAGTCAAGAAACAAAATTTATATAATGTGTAGGCTGACTACATAATACACAATAGGCTATAATATAGCAAAAAATAAATTTTTTAAAGGGGTTGACAACATGGCATTAAGATTAAGAGTAGACGAAAAACCTGCAAATCCAGGTGTGTGGGTATTACTTTCGTTGCAGCACATTTTTGCGGCATTTAGCGGAATAGTTACCGTTCCATTTCTTTTTGGTTCGATACTAGGATTCTCTCCAGTTGAGATGGGAGAACTTATAGCTAATATGCTAGTAGTTTCAGGAGTTGTTACAATTATTCAAGCAAAGGGTATTGGACCATTTGGAAGTAGACTACCTCAAATTATGGGATCTAACTTTACTTTCATAGGACCAGGTCTTGCAATTGGTACAGCAGCAGCAGCAGCAGGTGGAGGTCCATCAGCTGGTTATGCAGCGATACTAGGTTCATCGATGGTTGGATCTTTTGTTCAAATTTTCCTTGGAAGTTTCACAGCTAAGATTAGAAAATTTTTCCCACCGGTTGTTCAAGGAGTTGTTGTGTCTTTGATAGGACTTACAATTCTTGGAGTTGCAGTTGATTGGTTTGCTGGAGGAGTAGGTTCTCCAGATTATGCTTCTTTATCAAATATATCATTAGGACTTATAGTAATGGTTATTACTATACTTCTTAATCATTTTGGAAAAGGAATTATATCGTCAGGAGCAATATTTTTTGGGATTATCATCGGATATATAATTGCTGCGTTTATGGGAAAATTAGATTTATCACCAATATCACAAGCTGGTGCATTCTATCTTCCTAGACCATTCAAATATGGTATGACATTCAAATGGGAGTATATCATTCCATTTGCTATAGCTTATTTGGTAGCTTTAGTAGAGGCAACTGGAGATACTCTTGCTATTGCAAAAGTTACTGAGACAGATATGAAAGACGGAAAAAGATTAAGAGGTGCTTTATTATGGGGTGGTATAGGAAGTTTCTTAGGCTCAATATTCAACGGAACACCAACTACAACATTTAGCCAAAACACTGGAGTAGTTTCTATAACTGGAATAGCAAGTAGATTTGTTGTTATAGGTTCAGGAATAATTTTGGTTATCATGGGACTTATTCCAAAAATAGGAGCAATAGTTGCTGTTATGCCTAATCCAGTACTTGGTGGTGCAGGGATAGTTATGTTTGGAACAATTGCAGCTGTAGGTATTGGAATATTTAAAGATGTAAAATATACAAACTCAAATATTTTAATAATTGGTGTTGCTATAAGTTCTGGACTTGCTGTTACAATGAAGCCAGATGTTTTGAAAGCATTACCAGAAGCATTAAGAACAATATTGTCATCTGGAATAACAACAGGAACAATAGTTGCAATAGTAATGAATGTAATTCTTAATTATGGAGTTAAGCATGAAGATGAATTAGAAGAAATGATATCAACTGAAAACATTCCAAAAAAATCAAAATAAAAAAAAATCAAAATAAAAAAGGGAATAGCTAATCGAAAGATTGCTATCCTCTTTTTTTTAAATTTTTGCTTCAATTTTTATATCAATATAAAAAAGCAAGGAGAATGAATGAAAAAAGTATTTATCAAAAATATAAAAGTACTTGTGTCTTGTGATGACAAAGACAAAGTTTACAATAATGTAAATATGTATATTGAAGATGGAGTAATAAAAAATATAGGAGAAGAAACTTTTTCTGCTGATGAAGTCATTGACGGAAAAGATATGTTAGTTTATCCTGGACTCATAAATACCCATCATCACCTATATCAAATATTCACAAGAAATTTGCCAGCAGTTCAAAACATGGAATTATTTCCTTGGTTGTTACATCTCTATGAAATTTGGAAAAATTTGGATGCAAATACAATAAAATATAGTTCACTAGTTGGGATAGGAGAGCTAGCAAAAAATGGATGTACAACAGTTTTTGATCATCACTATGTTTTTCCAAATGGAATAGAAAATAATTTGATCGACACTCAATTTAATGCGGCAGAAGATATTGGTGTACGAATGCATTCCTCAAGAGGAAGTATGTCTCTTAGCAAAAAAGATGGAGGATTGCCTCCTGACACAGTGGTACAAACAGTGGAAGAAATTCTTGCCGATTCGGAAAGACTTATAAAAAAATATCACGACTCAAAACATTTTTCAAAAAGACAAATAGTTTTAGCACCTTGTTCACCTTTCAGTGTAACAGGTGAGCTAATGAAAAAATCGGCTGACTTAGCAAGAAAATATAAAGTGAGACTTCACACGCATCTTTGTGAAACGATTGATGAAGAAAATTTTACGATGGAAAAATTTGGAATGAGACCACTTGCATATATGGAATCACTTGGTTGGGTTGGATCTGATGTCTGGTTTGCACATGGAATTCATTTTAATGATGATGAACTAAAATTATTGGCTAAGACAAAAACAGGAATCGCTCATTGTCCTATTTCTAATATGAAACTTTCTTCTGGGATAGCTCGAGTGTCAGAAATGATAAAGTTGGGAATACCAGTAGGACTTGCGGTGGATGGAAGTGCAAGTAATGACGGGTCAAACTTGCTTGAGGAATTACGAGTAGGATTTTTATTGCAAAGACTTAAATATAGCAATGACTCAATTTCAGGATATGATTTGTTAAAAATTGCCACAAGAGGTGGAGCAGCAATTTTGGGAAGAAATGATATTGGTCAATTAGCAGTAGGAAAAGCCGCTGATTTATTTATGATTGATTCTAAGAGAATGGAATTAGTTGGAGGACACTCTGACTTTAAAGCTATACTTGGAACTATAGGAGTAAAAAAAGCTGTTGACTTAACTATGGTTGGTGGTGAAACAATAGTTAAAGGTGGAGAGTTAATAAAAGTAGACGAGAAAAAAATTGTCTCAGAGGCTGAGAAATACATTCAAATTTTGACTGATAAAAATACAATTTGAAGGATAAAATAAAGCCAAAAGATATTAAAAAAGTTTGTAAAAAATTATAGACTTTATAGATGAAAATCAAAAATTTACTAGGAGGTATAAAAGATGATTCAAAAATATTTTTTGCCAAATTCTTGTGAAGAGGCTGTAAAGTTTAAGAAAGAAAATAGCTCAGCAAAATATTTGGCTGGTGGTTCTGAACTTAATACACGAGTTAACAAAGAAAGTTATGATGCACTTATTGATATCAGATTGCTAGGACTAAAAGAAATAAAATGGAATTCAGATGAAACAGAATTTTCTATTGGTGCAAATGTAGATTTTCAAATTCTTGTAAGTGATAAAAAAATTCCTTATCAAATACAAAAAGCAGCAAATCATATGGAGTGTAGAAATATTAGAAATGTTGCAACAATAGGTGGAAACATTGGTGCAGGAAGTACGGTTGGAGATTTGATACCAACTTTGATGGCACTTGAAGCTGAAGTGAAAATTTTTGGAAGTGAAAAAAGAATTAGCGTCGAAGAATATATTAAAAATAAATGCGAAGAATTAATAGAAGCAATAATTTTTAAGAAAGAAAAACTTGATAAAAAGTATGATTCAAAAACATATAGACGAGTATCAAGCGATTTTTCAATTCTTGGTGCTGCAGTTTGTTACAAAAAATCTGGAGAAATATTTAGCGAAATAAAAATTGCAATTGGTGGCGTTGGTCCAAAAGTTTATCGTGCAATAGAAGTTGAAAAAGAATTGGAAAACAAAAAATTAAATAAAGAACTCGTAATGAAAATTATGAGAGAAAAAATAAAATCAAGAGATAGCTTGCTTAGAGGTAGTGCAGATTTTAGAGAATATCTTATAGCTCAAATGGTTACAGAGTGTTTTGGAATAAATAAAGTTGAGGAGGTGTAAAAGAAAATGGAAAAACAAATAATAAAATTTAAACTCAATGGAGAAGAAAAAGAATTTTTTGGAGAACTTGGGGCAGTTGCAAAAGATTTTTTGAGAGAAAATGGAATAATTTCTCTTCGTGAAGGATGTGATGGAGAGGGAGCATGTGGACTTTGCTCAATAATATTAGATGGCAAAGTTGTTAACTCGTGCATATTAATTGTTGGGCAACTTACAGGAAGAGAAATTTACACTACGTCATTTTTTGCAGGAAAAAATTCTATGGACAAACTTCAAAAAGCAATGCTTATGGCTGGGGTTGTCCAATGCGGATATTGTTCTCCAGCAATTTATAATGCATTTAATAGATTGCTTGCCAATAATCAAAATCCAAGTAAAGAAGATGTGGCTGATGCTTTATCGGCTACATACTGTAGATGCACAGGATATCAACAAATGTACGATGTTATAGAAATTTATAAATTATTAATGAGAGACCAAAAAATTCCAGAGCAAAAAATAAAAAAAGAATTTAGAGTGATAGAATCTTCAGTATGCAAATTTGACGGTGGAAGACTTGTGAAAGGAGAACAATCTTATGTTGAAGATTATGTAGAAAAAGATTCTTATATATTAAAATTTTTGGGAAGCCCACATGCAAGCGCATATATAAAAAATATCGATACAAAAGAAGCAGAAAAACTTTCTGGAGTAGAGTATATTTTGACATATAAAAATTCTCCAAAGAAAGTTTATGGAAGATCAGGGCAAACTTTTCCTGAGCCATCTCCTTATGATCGACAACTTATTACACAAAAAATTCATCACTATGGAGATAGAGTGGCAGCTATTGTTGCAAAAAATAAAGAGATAGCAGAGCAAGCTTTGAAACTTATAAAAGTCGAGTATGAAATTTTGAAACCAGTTTTATCTGCAGAAGAAGCAATAAAAGATGGAGCACCAATTGTGCATGGTGGAATTATTCAGTATAAAGAAGGTGCACCAGAAAATATAGATAATAATAAATGCGATTCAAGAGAAACTCCTATAATTTATAATTTTCCTATTGCTGGAGATCCAAGAAAAAATTTGGTTGGAAGTACTGGCGGAGAATTTGGGGATGTAAAAAAAGCTTTTGCAGATGGCGATGTTGTACTTGAAAGAAAATATAAAACTAGCAAAATAAATTTATCTCCTATGGAAACACATTCTGTTTTTACAAAAATTGAAGATGGACGACTTATAGTCGTGGCATCAAATCAAGTGCCTTGGCATTTGCGGAGAATAATTGCAAACGTACTTGATATTTCAGAAAATAAAATTCGAGTTATAAAGCCATATATAGGAGGTGGATTCGGAGCCAAGCAAGATGTTTCAATGGAGGAAGTGGCGGCATATTTAACGTGGATAACAGGCAAATCAATTTATTGTAGAATGACAAGAGAAGAACAATTTACAATGTCAACTTCAAGACACAATGTGGATTACAGCATAAAAATGTCAGCCAAAAAAGATGGAACAATCACAGGAATAGATTTGGATATTTTAACTAATACTGGAGGGTATGGAAATAATGCGTGGACAGTTGGACTGTTAACATATAATATACCAGTATCACTTTATAATATTCCTAATGTAAAATATAAAATGCAGGCAATGTACACCAATCTTACAAATGCAGGAGCAGCACGAGGATATGGAGCGACTCAAGGAACTTATGCAATGGCTATGCTCACAAGAGAAATGTCAAATGAACTTGGGATTGAGTACACAGAATTTCTAAAGAAAAATTTATTGAATAAAGGAGACTTAATTCCACTTGGAGCTTTTTTTGAAGGCAAGGGTCAAGAGCATGTAGAAAAAATTGAGAGTTACGGAATTTTTGAGGCAATAGAAAAAGGTAAACAAATGATTGACTGGGGTAAAAAACCTGAGTCTCAAAATTCAAATATAAAAATTGGTCAAGGTATGGCAATAATGCAACAGGAATCTGGTCTGCCATATTTAGATGCGGCAAATGCAAATGTCACACTTTTGAATGACGGAACTTTTGTGATAAGATTTGGTGGGACTGATATGGGGCAAGGTCTAAATAGTGCTGCAGTTCAAGTGGCTGCAGAATGTTTGAAAATTGATATGAAAGATATTTCTTTTGTAACAGCAGACACAGATACAACACCTTATGATGTTGGAAGTTACGCTTCATCAGGAACTCAATTTAGTATTGGTGCAGTTATCAATGCTGCAAAAGATATGAGAGAAAAAATAAAAATAGCAGCTTCAGAAATTTTGGGAGAGCCAGTTGAAAAATTAAAATTAGATTATCCCGCTAAAGTAATTGGAGGAAAAAGAGAGATAAGTTTTTCTGAAATAGGAACACTTGCAATAAGTGGAGTTGGAAAAGGTGAAATTGTTGGTACTGGAAATTTCACGATAGAAAAACATGTTACACCTTATGCTGCACATTTTTGTGAAATAGAATTAAATACTGACACAGGAAAAGTTAAGGTAAAAAAATATTATGCTATTCACGATTGTGGAATTCCTATTAATCCAACATTGACAAGAGGACAAATTTTTGGTGGCGTTGCGCAGTCCATAGGATATGCATTATATGAAGAGATGAAATTTGATTCAAGCGGAAAACTGTTGAATCCTAATTTCTTAGATTATAAAATGCCAAAAATAAAAGATATGCCAGAAGATTTCAGAGTTGAATTTGTTTATACAGATTCTGAAGAAGAATTCGGAAACAGAAAATCAGTCGGAGAAATTTCTGTCAATGGTGGGGCACCAGCAATTGCAAATGCGATTTTTGATGCAACAGGAATTTGGATGAGAGATTTGCCATTCACTCAAGAAAAGATTTTGAAAGAGCTTGGAAAAGTAAAAAAATAAAGATATTTATAGATAGGTGGACTGTCTGGTCTTATGATATAAATGGAGGCAGATTTTATCTTTTATATTATGTAAAAATATAATAAGAAAGAGGAGTTGAAGAGTTAATTAATGACGATTAATTCAAGAGAGAAATTGTAGAGTTAGCAGAATCAAAAACGAAAACAATAACTGCAATATTACGGGAATATGGCATGAAGAATTTTAATTTGTAGCATTTTAATTGGCATAGAATAAAAAACAACAGTAGCTTTTAAGCTACTGTTGTTTTTTATTCATCTCAATTATTTTCACAAATTATCCAGTTGCTTGCATGAATAGAAACTACTAGTATTATACTAGTTCTATTATTGCCATCTCTGCAGAGTCACCTTTTCTAACTCCGGTTCTGATTATTCTTGTGTATCCACCATTTCTTTCAGCATATTTTGGTGCAAGATCTTTAAATATTTTAGCTACTACTTCTTCACTTCTCAAGAATGCGAAAGCGTTTCTTCTAGAAGCCAAAGTGTTTTTCTTTCCCAACGTAACCATTCTCTCAGCAAATTTTCTAAGTTCTTTTGCTCTCGTAAGAGTAGTCTCAATTTTTTCCTCACGAAGCAAAGAAATAGTCATATTAGATAACATAGCTAATCTATGCTCTGTCCTTCTTCCAAGTTTTCTATATGATTTATTATGATTCATCTTTGATTCTGCCTCCTTCTATATTATTCTTTATTTTCATGTTTTATATTGTTGGCAGCCAAGTCATAACCACGTTCCAACATTCTTTCTACTATTTCATC
>JBOFDW010000118.1:0-12284 GCA_051647385.1 Fusobacteriaceae bacterium | reverse complement strand
TTCCAGGTCCAACTCCTCCAATCATAGAAATTCCAGCACCTAAAGCAGACGCCGCCAAAATAATTGTCTTTGCTAATAACATTTGATCCATAAAATTTTATCCTCCTAATTTTTATTATATTTTTTCAAATATTTTATTGATAAATTTTTCTAATATAAATTTTTTGCTAATTTTTTATCTTGGATTTTTTCATAACTTTTTCGTCATAGTCAGTATCTCCTAGAGACTCTTGAATATAAACTATAGTCAACATTAAAAACACAAAACTTTGAACTACTCCACTAAACAAATCGAAATAAAGATGTAGTGGTGCAGGGATACCCCAAGGTACTGCCTTATAAAGTAGCCCAAGAATTACGCCACCAGCAAACATATTGCCAAAAAGACGGACAGAAATATTTGTAGGCTTTGCAACAAGACCAATAATATTTAGTGGTAATAATGCGGCGATTGGAGACAGAAAACTTTTGAAGTAGCCTTTCACTCCATTGCAATAAAAACTTGTTACTGTAAAAATCACAAATGTCATCAGTGCCAACCCAACAGTTGTGTTTAAATCTGCTGTTGGAGAACGAAACGGTGGATAAATATTCACTACTCCGTCTTTAACTTCAAACCATGGAATTGGGAAAAAAGACAAAATATTTGCGAAGAAAATAAATAATGCAAGTGTTGTCAAATATCCCTGAAATACAACTTTCCACTTTCCTAACATTTGGGTAATGAGATCATCCAAAAAAGTGTAGATCGCCTCGATAACTGTTTGCAAATATCCTGGAATAACTTTCATTCTCTTACTATTTATAAAAAGTATAATAAAGAGAACTACCATTATAAACCATGTGCTCGTGACGGTTGATGTTATTGGCAATCCGTAACCATCAGCAGTTTTCATAACGAATGGAATTTTAGTGCTCAGTTCTTCTGGGATCGGAATAGAAAAAATTATTTTTGGTCCTTCCACGAGAGGTGGAGTAACAAATTCAATTGGTCCTAATCTCATTCTTACCTCCTTTCTTGAATTAATTTTTTTGTTCGAAACTCTTCTTTACCTTTGCTTCTTTTTCAGCGAATTTATAAAATTAAGTAAAGTCATTAAGTAAATAGAAAATTTTACAGTTAATAACCCTACTGCCGAACAAATTAATGTTGGTAATCCAAAATATTTTATTACTACTGCTATGAAAATTCCGTAGAGGACATATCTTTTTGCGTAACCTAGCACAGAAGATTTCATTGGTGAACCTTTTTCTAGACTGGCTTTTGCTTCTATGCACGTTATGTATAGACCAAAGATGGCTAGGAGAGAACCAACGAACATTCCAAAATAAATTTCCTTCCTCATTGTTGATATGCCAACTATCATAATAATTCCAGCAAACACAAATGCAATTTTAAAAAGTTTTTTTATCTCGTCCATTTATTTTTTGTCTCCCTTATAATCTTATACCTTAGTGCTAACTCTAAGTCAAGGAATTTCTCTATTTTTTGGTAATAACTTTATAGACACTATAAAGTCCTGAGCCAATTCCTATGACCAAAAAAACTATGAAGAGCACACTACTTTCTCCAAAAAATTTTGCAATTAATTTATATAAAAAAATAAAAAGCAAAAGATTGCCAACAAATAAAAAACCTATGTAACCAAGCAAAGAAAAAGATTTCACGACTTCTTTGTCGAAAATTATCCAACCCTTCCAGTTTCTATCGTTTTTATTTTTCATTAACAATTCCCTTGCCTTTTTTCAATACAAAAAAGAATCTCTTCCCAGCGAGCTCGTCGTTCTCAATAATTTTTTCCACTGATAAACCAACATACGTGCATACTTCTTCTATCTCAACAAGTGTAAATATTTTCTTCTCATAATACTCTTCGAATTTATCGTAAGAGCCATGTTTATTTTTTATAAAATATGTTGCATTTATTATATCTATTCCATCACTATCAATTTCGTGCTCCCAAATCACGCTAATATTTTCTCTGTTGTCAGCAAAAATATCGCCCTTAAACATTTCGTTCATAAAATTTCTGTCCACAACATCAAACACATAAATTCCGTCTGGTGCTAAATGCTCTTTCACGCAACTAAAATGTTCACGAAGTTCGTCCAAAGACACCAAATGATTCACAGTATCAAAAAGACTTATAGCAATTTCATGAAATTTATTTTCTATTTTGAATTCTACCATATCAGCATGGTATAAAGCAATATTTTTTGATTTTAATTTTTCATGGCAAATTTTTAGCATCTCTTCCGAGATATCAATCCCAGTACAATTATATTTCGAGACAAATCTTTTCAGAATTTCACCAGTGCCACAGCCAATGTCCAAAAGATTTCCGTTATCTTTTCCGTACTCGTGAAAAATTTTGCATAGAAAATTTGACCACTCATCATAGTTGCAATGTTCCATAAATTTGTCATAAACTTTTGAAAAATTTTTATAAATATCCAAAATAATTTACCTCGTAAAGTTGAAGATGAATTGCATTTAAATAAAAAATGTTTCCAAATCTTTATTGTTAAAGATTATACTTTCCCAAGTTACAGCGTTCCTATTTTTTATTATTACTTTTAATTTGTCTTTAATCTCTTCTTCATTATTTATAACTTTCTGCAATTCTTCGCTTAATTCAAGAGGAGAATTAATAATTACGCCATAATTAGAATCAATAATATTATCTTTAGCACCACCGATATTGGTTGTGATTATATAATTTCCAGTATAACGAGCTTCAGCTAAAACAAGAGCACAGCTTTCCTCCCTAGAAGTTAAAAGAAAAATTTTGGATTTTGCAAAATAGCTAGAAAGTAATTTTGGATCTTCAATATTTCCAATAAACTCAATTTTAGTTTTATCATTTGGATAACTTTTATAGAAGTCTTCAATTTTTTTCTCGAAATGTTTTTCAATAGGACCAATTAAAATTACTTTCCAATTTTTCAAATCCAAATTTGCTAACCCTTCTAATAAAAATTCTGTATTCTTTTGATAAGTTCCAAGTCTTGCTACTGTAATTATTATGTTTTGCTTATCTTCAAATTTTAGCTCAGGTAAAAAATCACTAGGTACTCCATTTTGGATCCTTGTAATTTTATTTTTAATATTTACTACAAGATTTTTAGAATTAGAAAAAAGATCAAATAATTCTTTTCTTTCAACAGAAAAAAGATCAACATATCGCGACAAAGAGTAAGTTAATTTTTTCCTAAATGTCTTAATTGAAAGACGTATCGAAGAATTATTTTTTTCCAATTTCCATCCACCAACTAAATCCATTTTTAGATACATCTTCCCTTTTGGATTAAAAATTTTATAGATAAATGCTAGAACAAAAGAATTTGTCATGAAATGAAAAGTCATCAAATAATCAATTTTCCCACGATTTTTAAATAAATAAAGATAAAAATAAAAATTATATTTATTAAAAGATTTTTTAATTTTTGTTACTTTATGTCCTCTGAAAAAATCTAGCCCAGTATCTAGTGCTGAAACATATTCTAAGTCTAAATCAAATTTTTCTGAAAAAAAGTGCGGAACCATACCTACATCTTTATTAAAATGAAAGTTCTCCATATTTTCAAAATAAGCAACAAATTTTTTTTTCATATTTTAACTCCTCTTAATTTTTATAGTTTAATTTTTTTAATTTAATTTTTAATTTAATTTTTTTAGCTAAGCTCTCTTTCTATTATTGAAGATATTTCTCTTACAACTTTTGCCACCATGGCCGAATCTTTACCCTCGACCATGACTCTTATGATAGGTTCTGTCCCAGAAGTTCTAACCAAAACTCTTCCAAAACCATCCATCTCTTTTTCTTTTTCAGCGATAATTGAAATAATAGCATTATTCGACGACCACGTAGATTTTTTGTCTTTAGAAACTTTTATATTTATAAGTTCTTGAGGCCAATCTTTTATGTCACCAGCCAATATGTCGAGAGATTTTTTTTCGTCTCTGAGAGCTTCAACAAGTTTTAACGAAGCAAGTACACCATCACCAGTTGTTGCAAAATCATAAAGAATAATATGACCAGAACTTTCTCCGCCAAGATTTAAGTTTAACTCTTTCATTTTTTCAAGAACATATCTGTCACCAACATTGGCACGGATAAGTCCTATATTTTGTTCAGCCAAATAATTCTCAAGCCCCATGTTGCTCATAATAGTAGTAACAACTTTATTGTCAGAGAGCTTATTTTTTTTCTTCATACTGCAAGCAAGTATTGCAATTATTTTATCTCCGTCAATTATTTTGCCGTGTTTATCAACTGCAATAAGTCTGTCAGCGTCTCCGTCATAAGCAAGTCCAAGGTCAGCTTCATATCCAACAACAACTTTTGCCAAAATATCTGGATGAGTAGACCCGCACTTCACGTTTATATTTTTACCGTTTGGAGTATCGTTGATAACTACGAGCTCAGCTTTGAGAGCCATGAAAACATCTTTTGCAGCTTGGTAAGCTGAACCGTTGGCTGCGTCAAGAATTATTTTCATACCAGAAAAATCTCCTTCAACCACAGAAAGTAAATGGTCTCTGTACAAAAAATATTCGTCTTGAGCGTACTTAAATTTTCCGACTTCATCCCCCGGACAAATATCCTTGGTAATCATCTCCAGATTATCCATCAAACTTTCAATCTCATGTTCAACTTCGTCAGGAAGTTTGTGCCCATCTTTTGCAAAAATTTTTATTCCATTATCTTTCACAGGATTATGAGAGGCAGAAATCATTATTCCAGCTTCAGCAGACTTTGCAATAGTAATATATGCAACAGCAGGAGTCGGAACAACTCCAATGAAGTCAATACTTACACCCATAGAATTTAGACCAGCTGTGAGAGCTGACCTCAACATGTATCCAGAAATTCTTGTGTCGCTTCCCATTATAACTTTGATTCTTTTTTTTGTCGGATTTTGTTTCTTCAGTTGGTAGCCAAGAGCGTACCCAAGTCTAAGTGCTAAGTCCACTGTTAATTCTTTGTTAGCCTCTCCACGTATTCCATCAGTACCAAAATATTTTCTCATATTAATATTTCTCCTATCTCAAAATTTATTTAATATTTTTATTTATAATTTTATTACAAAATTTTTTAGCTAAGCTTTTTTCTGATATTTATTTTTTCAACTAGATATCCCGTTATTGCTCCACAAATTATTCCGATGCCCAAAAAAATAAATACAAATATTAATACACCTCGTGAATTTATTTGGATATTTCTAAACATCAAAAAATATACGACTATGAGCTGAATAAAATTATGCACGAAGGCACTGGTTATACTTATAATTATTAGGCTCAAATATTTTCTGTACTTGTATAAAAAAATCATGACTAACATAGAAACGATTCCAGCTGTTGAACTTATGATAAAACTTGGGGTAAAAAGTGTTCCCATCATTCCGCCTTGAATTATAATTCTAAGCATCATAACTTTGCTTGCAAGTTTTGTACCAAATTTTTCCATAACAAAAAGGACTACAACGTTTGAGAGTCCTATTTTCATCCAAGGAAAAGGCTTGGGTATAATATTTTCTGCCAGTGATAAATACAGTGAAAGCAAAACAAAGGCAGTCAAATAAACTTCTTCTCTCTCAACCAAGTTTTTAATTTTCAATTTAAAACATCTCCATGCCTAAACTTTAAGCTCCGAGTTCATTCCCAAATAATTTGAGTATTTTTTTAGCAGAGGATTAATTTCACTAGTTATAAAATTTTCCGTTTGCTCAGCAGCAAATCCTGTGAAATTTTTTGGTTCTAAAATTTCTGTGAGTCTTTTTTTATCGAGATTAAAATAATCATCACTCAAAATTCTTTCAATAAGATCGTTCTCTTTACCTTCTATCTTAACTTTTTTTCCAGCTTCCATAGAATGTATCCGAATTTTTTCGTGCAAAGCTTGTCGGTCTCCACCATTTTTTACGCATTCCATAATTATATATTCTGTTGCCATGAACGGTAATTCTTCTAGCACATGTTTTTCTATCATCTTGGGATAGACTACCAGTCCATCAAATATATTTTTCCATATAATCAAAATCGAATCTATTGCCAAAAAAGATTGAGGCAACGAGAGTCTTTTGTTGGCTGAGTCATCAAGAGTCCGTTCGAACCACTGAGTCGAAGCGACCATGGCTGTACTTTGTTGCATAGCAATCACAAATTTTGCCAGTGAAGAAATTCTCTCACATCTCATGGGATTTCTTTTGTAAGCCATAGCTGAAGACCCAATCTGATTTTTTTCAAACGGCTCTTCTATTTCTTTCAAGTGTTGCAAAAGCCTCAAATCATTTGTGAACTTGTGAGCACTTTCAGCAATACCAGCCAGCAAATTTGAAATTTGACTATCAACTTTTCTGTCGTAAGTCTGACCTGTAACAGCAAAATTTTTATTGAACTCAGATTTTTCAGTTACAAACTCGTCAAGCTTTTTGACTTTATCAAAATTATTATCGAATAAATCTTTAAAGCTAGCTTGTGTCCCAGTTGTACCTTTGACTCCACGAAACCTTAAAGTCTCAAGTCTAAAATCAAGTTCTTCCAAATCAAGGAGAAGACTCTGCATCCAAAGAGTTGTCCTCTTACCAACGGTTGTGAGTTGGGCTGCTTGAAAATGTGTGAAGCCCAAAGTTGGCAAAGATTTATGCTCAAGGGCAAACTTCGCCATCACGTCCAAAATATTTATGATTTTTTTCTTGATAAGAATAAGCCCTTCACGAATCTGAATCAAGTCCGTGTTGTCTCCAACATAAGCACTGGTAGCTCCAAGATGAATTATTGGCATGGCAGATTTTGCTTGAGTACCAAAAGTATGCACGTGAGCCATGACATCATGCCGAAGTTTCTTCTCGTTTTCTTCTGCCAAGTCAAAATCTATGTCGCTAATATATTTTTTCATATCATTAATTTGCTCATCAGAAATATTTAGTCCAAGTTTTTGCTCGCCTTCAGCAAGAGAGACCCAAAGTTTTCGCCACGTAGAAAATTTGTTGGCAGGAGAAAAGACATACAGCATTTCTTTTGAGGCATATCTTTCAGCCAAAGGATTTCTATATTTTTCTCGGTCAAGTTCTCGCTCGCTTTTAGTTTTTAACTTTTTTTCTTGCATAGATTTTTCTTGAATTTTTTTACCTAAATTTTTCTCGTCCATAAGAATTCCTCGCAGATTGTATTTCTATAATCTTAATATTTAACTCAAAATATTTTGTATTTATATTTAATTTTATATTTAAGTATTAAAGTTCAAAATTTTTATATTCCATCACAACAGCATCCTCACCGTTATTTTGATAGTAATTTTTTCTGATATTTATTTTCTTGAAGCCACATTTCTCGTAAAAATCTTGAGCAATATTATTTGTCACACGAACTTCTAGCATGACATTTTTGTCAGAAGTTTTCAAAAAATCCAAGAGCAACTTTTTAGCGTAGCCTTTTTTTCTATAATTTTTCTCTGTTCCAATTTTCATTACTTCATAAAAATCAAGAGAGTCGAACACGATTAAGTAAGCAACAATTTTTGAATCATCGTAAGCAAAGAAAAACTTGTAATTTTTGTTCTCATCGTTCAACATCTCGTGAATTTCTTCTGGAGAATATGCCGAAGCACCAAAAATTTCTTCTTCAAGCTGACAAAGTTCCAAAAAATTATTAGTCATTGCTCATCCAACGGATTCTATTTAAAGGCCAAAATCTGAATAAAAGTTTACCACGGATTCTGTTGTCAGCTACAAATCCCCAGTATCTCGAGTCCAAACTATTATTTGTGTTGTCTCCCAGTGCAAAATAATAATCCTTGTCCAAAACTGTCTCGAAAGTTTCTCCAGCCATAAGTTTTTGCACAACATTTTTATCAGCAATAAAATCTAGTAACATCCCAGTTTCAGAACCATTCACATAAAAAGAAAGCTTAGGTAAAATTTCGCTAACAGCTCCAGGATTGGCAAGAAGATCTTTCTGAATTTTTGCTATGTCAAAGTTATTATCTTTGTACGCTTGATTATAATTTATAGCAGGAACAATTTTTAGCGTGTCACCTTTCTTAGGCACTCGCCAAACTTTTCCTGTAAGATTTGTTTGAATATTACTATAATTTCTTAGCATAACTTCTTTGTCGTTGATAAAAAGTCTGTCTTTATTTATCGACACATTTTCACCCGGAAGTCCCATAATTCTTTTTGTATATAAAACTTTATTGTGAATTGGCTCTTTAAAAACTGCGATATCATTTCGCTCAGGCTTAGAAAATTTATAGACCACCATATTTGCAAAAAATCTGTCCCGCAATTCTATAGTCGGAATCATTGAACCAGTTGGCACCATAAAATTCCCTAGATAAAATCTCTGAATAATTAGTACAAGAATAATTGCAGTCACAATACTTTCAACAAAGTAAACTGTCTTCTTCAAATTTTTCTTAGCACCATCGGAATTTATGCTGAATTTTCTTGATAGAAAATCTGAAAATTTGTCTTTGTGAACATTAATTTTCGCCATGATTTTTTTCTCGAAAACAAGAATGTAAATAAAAAAAGCTGTTAGCACAAAATAAAAAATACCGTTAATTATCAAAACTTTTGTATCCAATATTATTTCTCCTTTTGGGTTCAAAATTCTTACCTCATTTAGTCTATCATAATTTATAAAAAGTTTCTATATTATTTTCACGTGTAAAATATTTAACTATTAAATTTTTCTGTCCTAAATTTTAACTCCAACTTTATTTAAAGGCAAATTAAAATCCACATAAAAAAAGAGAGCAAAATATTTGCTCTCTAAATTTTCTCTGAAATATATTATTATATATTCTATATTATCTATTATAATTTTTTGTCATCCATAATAATTGTATCCCAACTCTTGGTCCAGAAAAAACTCCGCCATCCATTGCAACATAAGGTTGGATACCAAAAGAATGTCCGTCAGACCAGTAAGAAGCAGAAACTCCATAACTAAAATTGAGACCATCGGTACTGTTATCAAAAAAATCTGATCCCATAGTATAGCCAATTTTTCCTAATGCAGCGATTCCAATTTTATTGTAATAAAATCTTATGACATCTACTTCGGCTCCAAAATTTATTTCTGCTCCATAGAAGTTGCTTGTGGAAGAAGATGAGCTAGTGTAACTAGTTGTTGATGAAAGATTACTTTTTGCTTTATCAACTTTATAATCATAAAAATTTGTCCCAATTGTCATAGCAACTTTTTCCCAAAAATATCTTTTGACACCAATCTCATAAACTTTCCGCTCTCCAACATAGCCCAACTTATCAATTTTTGATGTTGGTTGAATGCTATACTCAAAATAAGTTGTTGAAGTTTTATTAGCCTCAAGAGGAACTTTTTCGCCAAGGTCATCAACAATCGCAGCATTTTTTGGGTTCCAATATTTGTAATTTTTGTTCATAACATCGGTAGGTGAATTATATTTGCTGGCAAAACTATAATCAACGTTTATAAAAGTAGTGTAACCAATAGGCATTGAAATAACATAGTTTGTGTGCCAGTAAACTCCATACGTTGGTAAATTTTTTGTCTCGCCTGCCTTCAAGTCAAACACTAGCATAACATTTAGAGAGTCAAGATTATATGTAGACGTCGCTTTCGCATCAGGGTTACATCCGTTTTTCGTCGGCATGTCTCCAAACTCATTGTTGTTGAAATATCCAAACTTCACATAGCACATTGCATAAGTTCCCTCTTCCAATTCATGAGTGAATTCTTTTGCTATTCTTGTTGAGTCAGTCAACTTGATTGGCTTTCCAATAGATTTACCGTCTTTTATAAGTAACCAGTAAGATTCTACCCCCGGCTCATAAACTCCAGTTCTTTTCCCCAAAATTTTCAAGGTAACTTTTCCAGTGTTGCCAGCTGCCATTGCAGAAAAAGTTAGTACTAAAAATAATAGTATAACAACATTTATATTTTTCTTAAATAAATTCGTGAAGCAATATTTTTGTTTCATTAAAATAAAAACCTCCCTAAAAATTCAAACTCTATTATAAAAATAGTCCTCTTATCCTATCATGTAAATATATAAACCGTCAATAAATTTTCGAGACAAAATATTATTTGAAACTTTTTAATGGGCAAAATTTGCATGTAGATTTTTACTTGCGGAAAAATTTTATTAAGAGAGAGAAAAATTATTTTGGATTTATAATATGAAGTTAACAAAATTTATGATAAAATAGTTGTGAGATTTCTTTTTGAGGAGCACAAAATGAGTAAGAAAAAATATAATGTGGTGGAACTTTTTGCTGGAGCTGGCGGATTGGCACTGGGACTTGAGCAGGCAGGATTTACTTCAAAGGCTTTGGTCGAGATTGATAAAATTGCTTGCGAAACTTTGCGAAAAAATCGCCCTAAGTGGAATGTTATAGAAGATGACATTGTAAAAGTTTGCGAGAAAGGAATTTCAAAATATTTGGATGGGAAAGAAATAGATTTACTTTCTGGCGGATATCCGTGCCAGTCATTTAGTTACGCTGGAAAAAGGCTCGGGGTCGAAGATGTTCGAGGGACAATGTTTTATTATTTCTCAAAAATTTTGAGAGAACTCAAACCAAAAATGTTTTTTGCGGAAAATGTTAGAGGACTTGAGAGGCATGACGGCGGAAAAACTTTGCAAATTATGATAGAAGTTTTTGAGCAGGTCGGATATAAAGTTCAGTATAAAATTTTGAACGCTGTAAATTTTGGCGTCGCACAAAAAAGAGAGCGAATAGTTATAATCGGAATAAGAAATGATTTGGAGAAAAAAATTAAGTTTTCTTTTCCAAAAGAATGTGAGAAAAAATTTGTGTTGCGTGATGTTTTGAAAAATGTTCCCGCTTCGGAGTTCACAAAATATTCTAAGCCTAAGGAAAAAGTTTTGAAGCTCGTTCCCCCTGGTGGATATTGGCGAGACTTGCCAGAAAAAATTGCGAAAGAATATATGGGCAAAAGTTTTTATTCGGGTGGAGGTCGGACAGGAATGGCGAGGCGACTTTCTTGGGATGAACCATCGCTTACAGTTTTGTGTAGCCCGTCGCAAAAGCAAACGGAAAGATGTCACCCAGATGAGACTCGACCTTTTACCGTGAGAGAAAATGCACGGATACAATCTTTTCCAGACGACTGGGAATTTTGTGGTTCAGTTTCTGCAAAGTATAAGCAAATAGGAAATGCAGTTCCAGTGGAATTTGCCAGAAGAGTTGGCGAAGAAATTTTTAAGAGTTTATCACAATTTGAGGAGAAGAAATAATGGCAAAATATAATTTGGGATTTATATCTGACGAGGATTTATATTCTCACGTGAAGACAACGGTTGAAAAATATAGATTCAAAATGACATTAAAAGAATTTAATAAAAATTTAATTGACCCAATCAAGTTAACTTTTGATTCTAAAATTTATCAGAAAAATTTGGAAGAAGTTATCTCAGACGAAATTTCTCGTCAGATGGATAAATCAAATAATAATCACATCGGATATTTTCATCAAAATATTTTCAAATATTTTGGCAATGGTTGGGAAGTTCCAAAAGAGCGTTGGGATGTTATGAACAAAAAACTTGAGATTTATGTTGAGATAAAAAATAAACATAATACGATGAACTCATCTTCTGCCAACGCAACTTATTTGAAAATGCAAAATATGATAATAAATAATTTGGACTCAAAATGTTATTTGGTAGAAGTTATATCAAAAAAGAGCCAAGATATTATTTGGGAATTAATGGTAAATAAAAATAAAATGAGCAGTCAAAAAATTAGAAAAATTTCTATTGATAAATTTTATGAACTGGTAACAGGTCAAACTGATTCTTTCAAAAAACTTTGTGAAATTTTGCCAAAAGTTTTGGATGATGTTATGAGCGAATTAAAAAGTACGCTCATAGAAAATAGTGTTTTTGAAGAGCTGGAAAAACTCGACAAGAATATTTTGAAAAGTTTATATTTACTTTCATTTAAAACTTATGAGGGATTTGGAAGTTTAGATATAAAGTTTTAGACCGTCTAATATGAAAGCTGTTGATAAAAATTTTCTCAACAAAATTTATATCATAAAAATAAAAAAGTCCTCAACTTAATGAGGACTACCGAAAAACTTCTGACAGATTTTTTGTTGGAAGTTTTTTTACTTGCGGAAAACTCAAAGTATAGTTCTCGCACATTTTAAAATATTCTCAGGAGGGATTCCCTCCTGTCCTCCCTTTCAGGTGTTTCACACCTGCACCTTGTGTAAGTCGTCGAATTGCCAGAGATGAAATCAGCAAAAAGACGACGAGCAC
>JBOFDW010000117.1:0-12798 GCA_051647385.1 Fusobacteriaceae bacterium | reverse complement strand
AAAATTGAAGCTTGTTTTTGACCTTCTGCAATCAAAATAGCCTGTCTTTTTTCTCTCTCAGCTTTCATTTGCTTTTCCATTGCATCTTGAATTTCTCTCGGAGGCAAAATATTTTTTAACTCAACACGATTTATTTTTATTCCCCATGGATCAGTCGCCTCATCAAGAACCACACGAAGTTTTGTGTTGATAACTTCACGTGAACTAAGAGTAGAGTCAAGCTCAAGTTCTCCAATAATATTTCTTAGAGTTGTAGCAGTCAAATTTCCAATAGCACTCAAAGGATTTTCAACTCCATAAGTATAAAGTTTTGGATCTGTGATTTGAAAATATACTATAGAATCAATTTGCATCGTAACATTATCTTTTGTGATAACTGCCTGAGGTGGAAAATCTATAATTTGCTCTTTAAGCGAAACTATTTTTGCAATTTTATCCAAAAAAGGAATTAAAAATTTTAGTCCTACGTCCCAAGTTGTAATATAAGCTCCAAGTCTTTCGATAACATAAGCCTTTGATTGTGATACAATTCTTATATGTACAGAAATTAGCAAAATAATAAAAGCTATTACTATTAATAATATCATGTAAATCCCTCCGTTTTATTTTTCTTAATTAAATTAAGTTTAAATTTTTTATTTATTATAATATTTATAAATAACAAATATTAATATAGTAATTATAATTACCACTAATGTTAATGATATCATTTAAAATTCTCCTAATTTTTTATTTTCTTTAAAATAAGTTTCACTCCTTCAATTCCTATGATAGTAACTTTGTCACCGACATTTAAATGTTCTTCAGATTTTCCTGTCCAATTTTTCCCATCAAAATAAACTATAAGATTTTTCTTTTCATCTATCCCTGAAACTTCAGTTTCTTTTCCTATAATTCTATCAAAGTTTTTTCCTGAATTTTTTTTAAGAAGTTTTTTGATAATTTTTCTTAAAGAAAAAAGTAAAATTGCCGATACAATTAAAAATACTGCGCTTTGCCTCAAAATATTTTCATCAAACATTGAATAAATTAATGCAACAATGGCTCCAAGTCCAAACCAAAAAGATACAAGGCTCATCGTGCCCATTTCTAAACCAAAAAAGAAAACAAGCAAAATTATCCATAAAATATAGCTCTCCATTTTCCCTCCTCTGATAAAATTTTTTGCTTAAGAACAGTATACTAAAAATTTTAGATATTTCCTAACTAAATATTTCCAGCTTAATAATTTTCTGATAAATTTTTCTTTGTTTTATTTTTAAATATTTTTTTATTTTAAGTTTAAATTTTTATTTCTTAAATATTTTTTTAATTAAACTTTAGTGAAGCCATAAAAACTGCCGCCGCTCCCAAAAACATAAAATCAACTGTTAGTCTGTCAAAAAAATCGTACCCTGCTCCAAGAGCTCCGCCATACATTATATCTTTGTATAGCATGTTCTGATGCTTAGAGTCCACCAAAGTTTTTCCGTTTACAACAATCGTATCACGGGGCTGATAACCTTTTACAAGTCCAAGTCCAATTAGAAAATGAAATCTTGGTGCACGATCCAAAGGCTGAAAATATTTATTTACCGTTATAATATACGCATCATTATAAAAACTATTTTGAAAATAACCTGCTGAAACTCCCCAATTTTTTTTGAATCGATATTCAAGGGCTATAATATTTGGATAATTATTATAGAAATATTTTTGAGAACCAAAATGAAAAGTGTAAAGTGAAGCTAGAAACCTCCACTCAGGAATATATTTTGGAGTTTGGTCTTGTTCTACAAAATCAAAGTCCGTATCTTGATTTTTTTGTGATTTTTTTTCTAATTTTTTATCGGAAGTTTTTTCAGAACTTGTTTTAGAATTTTTTTCTTCACCAAATATTAAATTTGAAATACAAATCAAAAATAATATGATAATAATTTTTTTCTTCACTATAATATTTTCCTCCTAAATTTTTAAAAGTTTATTTTTAATATTTTCGCTAAATTCCAGTTTTGAAAATAGTTCTTGCGTCAGCTTGATTCACAGGATTAATTTCAAGCTCAGTAATCTGAATATTATTCGGCAAGTTCGTCACATAAATAATTGTCCCAGCAATATCTTCTGGCGTCAGCGGCTCAATTCCTTTATAAATATTTGCCGCACGTTCTGAGTCGCCTTTAAATCTCACAAGACTAAAATCTGTCTGAACCATTCCAGGTTTTATATTTGTCACACGAATTTTTGTGTCCACCAAATCTATTCTCAGCCCGTCACTTATAGTTTTTACCGCAGCTTTTACTCCACAATAAACCGCACCGTTTGGATACGCAAAATTTCCAGCGATTGAACCCATATTCACAATATGCCCAGCAATATTATTCTCAAGCATAATCGGTACAATAAGTTTTGTCATGTAAAGAACGCCTTTGATATTTGTGTCGACAAGTGTGTCGTAATCCTCAACTTCATTCATGTGAATTTTTTCTAATCCCAAAGCAAGTCCAGCATTATTTATTAATATATCAACTTTTTTAAAATTTTCTGGCAAATTTTTAATATTTTTTTCAAGTTCTTTAAAATTTCGCACATCGGCAGATATCACGTGAACTTTTACTGAAAAATTTTTCTCAAGTTCAGATTTTAATTTATTTAAATTTTCTAAATTTCTTGAAAGCAAAATTAAATTTGATCCCATTTTCGCATATTCTATTGCTGTACTTTTTCCGATTCCGTTGCTCGCACCTGTCACCAAAACTATTTTGTTTTTTAAATTATTCATAAAGCCTCCTTATTTATATTTCAAAAAAATTTTTTAATTTTATCTATTTTAATTTTTTTAACATTTTATTTTTAATTTTTCTTAAAATATTTTCGCTAACTATTTATATAGGATTTTTTTATTAAATCTATGACATCTATTATCTGACTTTCTTTTTTCATTTTTATTTGGAGGTCAGCCACAGACTCATATAATTTTCGTCGCTCTTTATCAAGTTCATTTATTTTTTCCAAAAGATTTTCTATATTATTTAATAGTGGGCGATTTTTCCCAAACTTAACTCGCTCCAAAATACATTCTGAATCTGGATCTAAAAAAATTATATAAGATTTTTTTTTCAGATTTTCTAAATTTACAGGATTCAAAACGCAACCACCGCCAGTTGAAATAATCAAATTATTTTTGGCAGATTCTTCTGCAATAACTTTAGCTTCGATTTTTCTAAAATATTCTTCGCCCAATTCCTCAAAAATTTGTGGAATAGTTTTTAATTCTCTTTCTTCAATAACTTTATCGATATCTACAAAATTCATGTCGAGAACTTCCAGTAAGTGTCGACCTATTGTAGTTTTTCCGCTCCCCATAAGTCCTATGAGTGCAATATTTTCCTTCATGATTTTCTCCCAACACGGCAAATTTTACAATATTATTTTACAACTAAATTATATCATAAAATTAAAAATAATATATTACTTATAATTTAATATCATGACTTTTGGTGTCACATACATTATTTCTTTCCTTTTTTTCTCTAACCTAAAACTTGAAGTATAAATTTCTAAGTTCCATTTTGGATTTTCTATGATAAATTTTAGCTTAAAATTTTTATCATTCTTAAATTTGATTTGATTTTTTTTATCAAAGAAAAATTCATGATTTATTTTTTGGTTTTTATAATACATAGAAATTTTTTTGCTTTCCAAAAGTTCTTTTAAATTCTTATTATCTATTTTTTCAAAATTAAAATCAAAAATTAATTTTTTATTCTCATAAATTTTTAGTCCACTAGGATAATCAATTATTGCTCTCGTGTTTTTATCAATATTAAATTCTCCATAACGGTCACCACTAATAATTTTCATTTTTTCAGAAATTTGAACTGTGATTTCTTTGTCGTAAAAAGTTTCATAATCATATAAAACTTCTTCATTTGTATCTTTTGCTTTTTTTGCTTCTACATAATTATCTCCAAACATTTCTTTATCAGTAGGTGGAAATTTTTTCAAAACAAAATTTTCTGTTAAAATAAAAATATTTGCCAAAATAAATATTGTCATGGCAATTTTTTTCAAAATATTATTCGTGATAATTTCTTCCCTAATTTTTTCAGAATTGTTTTTCGAGTTTAATTTAGATTTTATTATTTCAAAAAAATAAAATAAATGCGAAATTATAAAAAATATTCCGATTAATATTGTAGAATATCTTTTGCTCGTCAAACCGTATTCTGAAATTCTTGCGTAAAGTGAAATAAAATATATCAGGACAAAAATCGGTCCAGTGAACCAAAATATTTTTGTGAGCATTTTTTTTGTCTTACTATCATCTTCAAATAAAAATATTTTTATGAGTCCAACCGTAAAATAAAAAATCACATATTTTCCCAAAACATTTTTTGGCAAATTAAAAGTTTTCAAAGTTATTAAAATATATATCAAAATAATTATTCCAAGTGCAAACTGAAAAAAAGTTATAGCTCCATAAAATATTTTATCAAACAAATTATTTTTTGAAATTTTATCCGAGTCATTTAGAAGTATAAACACAAAAATTCCTGTGAAAGTTCCGACTATTGCATAAGCATTTACAAAAAAATCATAATATGAAATTCCAAAAAGTTGCCCCAGAGCAAGAGTCAAAAATCCGATTACAGCAAAAAATATTAATATAATTGCAGATGATATTCCTGCATCATAAAAAAGTTTGTTACAAGTTTTTATTACTCCGCAAGATTTTTTCTCAAAAACTTCCTCTGAAAATATAAAACTTAAAATCACCAAAGAAGAAAGGAAGAATAAGATGTGAAAATTATAATTTTTTGCAAAAGAAACTAAATCATAAATTTGTTCGCTAGAAATTATCTTTATTAATTTTGGTAAAACTAAAAATAATAAAATTAAAATTCCCCACAAAACAGATATGATAATATTTTTGTATTTTATTTTTTTTACTTTTCTAAGACTAAGTGTCAAAAAAATTATTGCAAATGTTGCCATCGTCGTAGTAATCTCGTGAGTCTTCTCAATATTAAATAAAATTATAAATATAAGTCCTTGAAAATATATAAACGGATTTTCTAAAACCTGCTTTTTAATATTTTCCAAAATTTTGAAACCTTTCATAAAATTTCTCTCCTTAAGTTTTGTTTATTTTTATTTGTATTTTTATTTTTTGAAATTTTTTTATTTTATAATTTTAAATATATAAAAATTTATATTTCTAAAAATATTTTTATATAAAAAAATATCCCTCGCTCAAAATGAACTTGGGATATATTTATTTTTTAATTTTGTTTTTCTGTATAAACAGAAACTTGCTTTTTAATTTTTCCAGCTCTCTCGAATTTTATATATCCGTCGATTAAAGTAAAAAGCGTATGATCTTTTCCGATTCCCATATTATTTCCAGCGAAATATTGTGTTCCTCTTTGTCGAACAATAATATTTCCAGCCTTCACAAACTCACCATCATATTTTTTTATTCCAAGATATTTTGGATTAGAGTCTCTTCCGTTTTTTACTGAACCTTGCCCTTTTTTCTTTGCAAAAAGTTGTATATTCAAATTAAATAACATTTATTTTTCCTCCTTCTCTACAAGCTTCAAAAATTTTGGATACTGCTTTTCTAAATCTTTTAACATTATGATCATCGTTTCAAGTAACACAGAAATTTTTTCGTCCAAATCTTTTTCATTAATCTCTTTTTTTATTTTTTCTAAGTCTACTTTTATATCTCCATCTTCTATTTCAAACTTTGGAACAAGTTTTAAAATTTCAGTGAGACCAGCAAGTGGAAAAAGTAAAATAGATGAGATTGATGCACAGACAATATCTTTTCCATGTTCTGAAAAACCAGAATGACCACTCGCAGAATATTTTATTACTCTGCCATTCTTTTTTAAAATTTCGATCTTCGTCATAATTTAACTTCTTAAATTACGCTTTTATTGAAGTAATTTTTATTTCAGTAAAAAGCTGTCGATGACCTTTTTTTCTATGGTATCCAGTTTTTGGTTTGTATTTGAAGTTAATAACTTTTTCCCCTTTACCTTGAGAAAGAACTGTTGCAAGAACTTTTGCACCGCTGACATTTGGCGTACCAACTTTTATGTTTCCATCTGTTGACACAAGTAACACCTCGTCAAGTTCAATATTTGCATTAACTTCAGCATTTAGTTTTTCAACCCTTAATACTTCACCTTCTGAAACTTTGTACTGTTTACCACCAGTTTTAATAACTGCGTACATATAAACACCTCCGTTTTTTAAACGCTAAAATTGGTTGCTGATGACCAAGATTTATGCGTGAACCTAAAAAGTATAACATAATTTTTAATTGATGTCAACTGGCAAAAAATTTGAATCGCTTAAAATATTTTGCCATAAAAATATCCAATCCAAAAACTTTTCCTCCACCGCTTAACATTGCAATAGCTCCAAACAAATACCAGAGTGCAGCATAAGGCAAACCTGTGAATGACATAAAATTTCCAAGCATCAAAATAGAAATTATAGAAAAAATAAAAGTGCAAAATCCAATCAACAACGCAGCTCCTATAGCTATCTCAAATATAAAAGTAAATATCTGAAATACAATTTGATTTGGCAAAATAATTTTCTTTAAAATATAATTATAAAAATCTGTCTGAAAATAAACCGAAGGATTCTTAGGAACAAATCCAGAAGATGCAAGTCCGTCATACATCGGCTGAAGTTTTGGAGATGAGCTCCAATCTCCCATCGCTTTTCCGAGACCAGATTTTAACCAAGAAACTCCAAGATAAATTCTTAGTGGTAGTAGCCAAAATAATTTCCCCTCTTGTAAAAAAATTTTCTTAATCATTATATATACCTCCAAAACTTTAAGGGGCGATAAATTTTTATTAATTCAACTTGCAATATTCTTTTGCCAATTCAGAACCTAGTTTCGCGTTATTATAAACTAATTGAATATTAGACTCTAAACTTTTTCCGTGAGTTATTTCTTCAAAATCCATGGCGAATTTTTCTGGAATAGAATTGGAGATTATTATTCCGCCACCAAGTTCTAAGTCCCATTTTGATTATATTATTTTTATATCTAATATTTTTTTGCTTTCTCTTCACCATTTAAAACCCAAATCACACCTTCAACAAGAGCCAACATTTCTTCCTCGCCAGCATAAATAGTTACAGGAGAAATAAAATTTACTTTCTCTGAAATTTTTTTCGTAACAAAATCTGAATAAGCAATTCCACCTGTTAAAATTATTTGTTCGATTTTTCCTAAAGTGACAGTCGCCAATGCACCAATTTCTTTTGCGATTTGATAAATCATTGCATCCAAAATTAATTTTGCATTATTATTTTTGTCCTGATTTTGTTTTTTATTCTTTTCTTCTTTTTCTATAAGTTCCAGAACATCTCGCACGTCATTTGTTCCAAGATATGCTACTAAACCGCCATTACCTTTTATTCTTTTTTTCAAAAAATCTTGAGAATATTTATCTGAATAGCAAAGTTTTAAAAGTTGACCAGAAGGAAGTCCTCCAGAACGCTCTGGTGAAAAAGGTCCTTCTCCGTCAAGGGCATTATTTACATCTATAACTTTTCCCATGCTGTGAAGTCCAACAGAAATTCCTCCGCCCATATGCGCAACTATCAAATTTATTTTGTCGTAATCAAAATTATTTTCTCTGCAAAATTTCCTCGCCACTGCCTTTTGATTGAGTGCATGAAAAATAGATTTTCTTTCTATCTCAGGAATCCCAGAAATTCTAGCCACATCTTGAAGTTCATCAACAATAACTGGATCAACTATATAAGCGTTTTTATTTATTTTATCAGCAATTTCTTTTGCAATAATTCCGCCAAGATTTGACGCATGTTCTCCAAGAACTCCGATTTTTAAATCTTTTATCATCTTATCATCAACAACATAAGTACCACCAACTAAAGGATTTAAAAGTCCACCTCGTCCAACTATTGCGTCAAAACTTTCAAGTTCTATTTTATTTTCAGACAGAAAATCTAAAATAAAAGTTTTCCTAAAATCTTTTTGTAAATAAATATTATGAAATTTTTCTATGTCTTCTGTTGGGTGGCGTAAAGTTTTCTCTAATATACATTTTTTATTTTCATAAACAGAAATTTTTGTAGATGTTGAGCCTGGATTTATTGCAAGAATTCTAAAAATTTTCACGCAAATCACTCCTTAATAATCTTCTAACTTATGGCAACTGCCAATAAAATCGAATTGAGTTTTGTTATTTCAGAGTCAGAACGAGAAGTCAAAACGAAAGGTGCAGATGCTCCAACAATTACAGCAGCAGCTTCAACCTTAGCAAAATAAATAAAAGACTTATATAAAATATTCCCAGATTCAATATTTGGCACCAATAAAATATCGGCATCACCTGCAACTGGATCAGAAACTTTTTTATGATTAACCGCTTCTTTGCTAATTGCCAAATCAAAAGCAAGAGGTCCGCTAACAATACAATTTTTTATTATTCCATCTTGATTCATTTTTTGAAGTTCACTTGCTTCAACAGTTGCAATCATTTTTTGATTAACTTTTTCAAGTGCACAAAGAACAGCAACTTTTGGAATTTTTACTCCTAGAGATTGCATTACTTGCACACCATTTTCTATTAACTTTTTCTTTTCTTCCAAAGTTGGAGACATATTCATAGCTGGGTCTGTTACTAAAATTGTCTTGTGATATGACGGCGAATTAAAAAGTACAACATGTGACATTTGTTTGCCAGAAATTCTAAGCCCGCATTCCGAGTTCAAAACTTCTCGCAATATAACAAACGTATCAACAAATCCTTTCATAAGAATATCAGCTTTTTTTTCTTTAATTAATGATACAGCTTTTTTACAACATTCTATTTGATCTAAAATATTTATAATTTGATAATTTTTTGTATCAATTCCAAGTGACTCAGAAATTTCACATATTTTTTTTTCGTCTCCAATTAATATGCAACTTATTACATCAAGTTTTCTTGCTGCCTCAACAGACTGCAAAACTTCTTTATCATCTGCACAAGCAACTACTAAAATTTTATTATGATTTTTTTTCTTAACGATATCAAGCAAACTATTAAAAAAACTCATTCAAAACTTCCTCCAAATTTTTTCACATCTAATTTTATTTATTAATATTTTTTTTCTTTTTTATTTCAAATATTTACAAAATAAATCCACCCGCTACAACTCTTTTTTCCTCATCATAAAAAACTATGCCTTGACCGGGAGTAACAGCTCGAACTTTATTATTTATAATATTAACTTCTATTTTGTCTTCCCCCAAAACTTTTACTTCGCATTCATGTAAAGTATCCCTTGAACGAGCTTTTGCAAAAAGTTTTCTATTCTCAAGCTCAGAAATAGAATTAACAGTTAACAAATTTATTTGGTTGGCAATAATTTTATCCTTAAATAATTCTTCATTGCTCCCAACAATAATTTCATTTTTTGGAATATCAAATCCTATTACATACAAGGGTTCTGGGCTAGAAATTCCGAGACCTTTTCTTTGCCCAATAGTATAAAAAGCTATTCCTTTATGTTTTCCTAAAATATTGTTTTTGGTATCAATTATATTTCCAGATTTTTTTGCTTTACCACCAGTTTTTTCCAGTAAAAAACTTTCTATCTCGCCATCCTCAAAAAAGCATATTTCTTGCGAGTCTTTTTTTGCATAAACACGAACTCCGAGCTCCTCAGCAAGAACTCGTAAATTTGACTTCTCCATTTCTCCAATAGGAAAAATAATGTCTTTAAAATATTCTTTTTTTATTTGAGATAAAAAATAAGCTTGGTCTTTCAAAGGATCATCTCCCATTGAAAGAACTCCGTCATTCATTTTTGCATAGTGACCAGTTGCCATAAATTTTGCATTCAAAGATTTAGCAAAATCTAAAAGCTGTCCAAACTTCACATGACGATTACACATCATACAAGGATTTGGAGTTCGTCCATTCAAATATTCATCTACAAAATAATTTATAACTTTTTTTTCAAATTCTTCTCGAGCGTCAAATACAAAATGTTTAATCCCTAAGTCGTCACAAACTTTTTTTGCGTCTTGATCTTCTGGCTTACAAGTACGCATAGTAATTCCAATAACATCAAAGCCTTGCTTTTTCAAAAGGTATGCGACAGTTGAACTATCAACACCACCACTCATAGCAACAGCAATTCTTGTTTCAAAATTGTTTTTGTCAAAAACTATATTCATTTTTTCTCCTAAACATTAAAAAAAAGCTTTTATAAAATTTTTAATAGAAACTATAATGGTGATTATTCCAAAAACAGAAATACCAAGACCAGAAAACTTGGTAATTTTTATAATCATATCCATTGTAATTTTTTTTCTCCAATGATATAAAATAAAAGTTGTTAAAAACCAAAGTGCTGCTCCAGCCAAAAAAATTCCTCCTGCATAAAAAAAGCAAGCTTGAATTTTTTGAGTAACTCCAAGAGTTGTAAGTTTTATTGTATAAGTTACTCTTAGCCATTTATCTAAAATTGTATAAATTCCGACGATAAACAAAATTGATTGTACATTCATAAGTGCAAAAAGAAAAACAGTTATATAATCTTGAAAAAGACCATCTTTTTTGGATTTTCTTTTTTCTATATGCTCAGGCTCAGGATTTGTAAAAAATTTTCTAACTCCAATTACCAACATAATTACACCAAGTGCTGTAACGAGAATTGAACCAAATTTTTCAATAGAGTGTTTCAGTATATTAACAAAAAGTAATGCGACAGCACCATAAATTAAATCAGCCGTGACCATTCCAAGAGCAGATAAATATCCTTTGACCTCACCTTCAACCAAAGTTTTTTCCATACAATAAAGTCCTACAGCACCAAATGGAACGGAAAGAATTAAGCCTGTTATAATCCCTTTTATAAAAAGTATATTCATTTTCCCTCCAACACTAAAATTTCTCACCACTGAAAATATTATACATTACTTCTTGCTAAATATCAATATTATAGTTATAATATCTTTGAGAAAAATTTTACTAGGAGAATTAAGTGAAAAAAAAATTGACAGATGAAGAAATAGATATTAGAATTCAGAAATCTTTAAAGAAACTTCCTTTTGAGATGAAAAGAGTAAAAGTTTATCTTTTTATATTGCGATATATAAATTCTATTAAGAAAATTTTTGGGAGATGATTACTTGTTTACAGAGAAAACAATGCAAAGATTAGAAAATATTTCTGAAAAATTTTCTGAACTTGGTTACGATTTTTTAAAAGAAGATATTAAAGAACTTTTTGAGCAGAGAGATGACATAAGAGAAAAAATGGAGAATACAAAATTTGGCAAGATAGAATTTTTTAAAGACGACGAAAATAATTCTGTTGGTTTTACTCTCTCAGATTATCAGATAGAATTTTTTGTTGAGACTGGAGAAGATGAAGAAGGTCACTGGTATGAAGCTACTGCTGAAGTTATTTATTTTGGTGGAGAAGAGTAATAAAAAAAAGTAGAATATTTTTTCTACTTTTTTTTTATAAATATTAAATTCTAAAATATCAAATAAAATATATTTATTTTTAAATTTTCTTAATTTTATGAATTTCACCATGAGAAAAAACATTAGAAATTTCTAGTTCAGAATTCATAACAACAATATTTGCAATATATCCTGGTTGAAGTTTTCCGTATGAATCATCTATTGAAGCCGCTACTGCTGGATAAATTGTTGCCATCCTAATTGCTTCTTCAAGTGTAAGTCTAACATGATTAACCAAATTTCTAATTCCTTGAATCATTGTGAGTGCTGAACCTCCAAGTGTTCCTTCCTCTGTAAAACATTTTCCATCCTTATGAAAAACTTTTTGACCTTCAAACATAAAAGATTTCATATCTGTCCCAGCTGGTGAAACTGCATCTGTCACCAAAAATAATCTTTCTCCCATAATTTTTTTTGCAATCTGAATAGAAGAGTACTCCACATGAAACCCGTCAGGAATAATTCCAGCTTTTATATCTGAATTAAAAACTGCCCCAACTACACCAGGTTCGCGATGAGCAAATTGTGTCATTGCATTGAAAAGATGTGTTGCAAGAGAAATTCCATGTGGGCGTTTATTTATAATTTCATTATAAGTCCCGTTCGTGTGACCTAATGAAACTTTTATTCCACTAGCAGCTAACTTAGAAATATCTTCACCGTGGACATTCTCTGGTGCAAGCGTCAAAATTGTTATTGATTTTTTGCCAGCCTTACAAATAAAATCTAGCATTTTACTGTCAAGACTTCGAATATATTTTGGATTGTGAACTCCTCTTTTTTCTTTTGAAATATATGGCCCTTCAATATGAAGCCCAAGCACACCAAAGCTTTCTTTATCTGGTAAAGATTCCATAAGTTTTATTGCCTTCTTAATATTTTCATCAGTTGTAGTTATTAGTGTTGGAGCAAAAGATGTACAGCCATATTTCAAGTTTGTTTGATGCATAACCTTCAAAGTTTTTTCAGATATATCGTCATTAAAAAGAACTCCACCACAACCATTTAGTTGCAAATCTATAAATCCTGGCACAACATAATTGCCTTTTACATCTATTTGTTTTGTTGGTAACTTTTTTGCATTAAAAATTTTTTTGTCTACCAAATCTAAAATTTTGCCATCAGAAATCAAAATAACTTTGTCTTCTAAAAATTGTAGCCCATCAAATACTTTTCCGTTTACTATTGCTATTATATCTTTTTTTTCTTCTCTAATATTTTCTTTCATGTTTTTTTCTCCTATAAATTATTTTGAAAATTTTTTATTTTAAGATTTATTTGCTATATCAACTAAT
>JBOFDW010000116.1:0-1606 GCA_051647385.1 Fusobacteriaceae bacterium | reverse complement strand
TTATAGAAGGATTTTACAATAGAAAAAGGCTTCATAGTTCTTTGGGATATATATCGCCTGAAGAATTTGAACAAAATTTAAAAATAAAACACAAAAAATCGAAAGATAAATTGTGTAACTCTTATTGACATAAGACCAGAAAATAATAAAATAATAATATTTTACAAAGTAAAAGAGGCACACTTAAATTTCTTTAAGTTGCCTCTTTTTTTATACCTAATTTATGAGCATATAGGAGAGTATACGCTCAAAAAGACTGTGGTATCAAATTTATTTATTGGCAATTTTCCCATCTTCAGTATACGAAACTTCTTTTACAATTTTTTTCAAATCGTTATATTCTTTTTCATATTTCAATTGCCCACTTCTATAATAAATCTTTTCAGACTTAGTATTACCATTTTCAAAATATATTATCTCAGAACTTTTTTGTCCCTGACCACCAGTAAAATATTCTGACTTTATCTTAACTTCACGATTAGGATAATATTCTTTTACTACACCAGTAAAATTACCGCTGATTTTTTCGCCATATGTTTTTGTCGTACCATCTTCATAATATTCTGAATATCTTCCCTCTTCTCTTCCTTTATAGAAAGTTATTTCTATTGCTATTTTACCATTAGGAAAGTACTTTCTATATTTGCCGTCTTTTTGTCCAGCTGAATTATAATTTACCTCTTCTTCTATACTCTGATTTGGAAAATACTTTGCATATCTCCCGACTATTTTACCATTAACATAATTAAATTCTTCAGAAACTTTTCCGTTCTCAAAAAATCTTTTGAACTCGCCTTGCATTTCTCCATCAGAAAATCCAATTGCTGCAACAGCTCCGCCTTTATGATACTCTCGATATTTTCCTAAAATTTTATCTGCACTGTAAGTTGTTTCAATTGCAATTTCTCCACTTGGGTAAAGTTTTTTATATGAACCCTCAAGCTTGTCATCCAAATAATTTGCTTGAATTTCAACTGCACCGTTTGGATAATATTTTCGAAAAAGTCCGTCACGTTTTCCATTTACTACCATGACTTCTTCCATCAAATATGCTTTTAATTTCTTTCTAGTCCCATTTTCCAATCCGCTAATAAATTTTTTCTCAGTTCGAACACCATCAGAATCAAACTCTTTTATAATACCGCTTAGTTCACCGTTTCTATATGTCCTTTCTGCTGCAAGAAAATATTTACCATTTTCTTCTGTATAATATTTATTTATGCCTTCTAATTTTCCTTGTTTATATGTTTCTTCAAGTTGCAATCTGCCGCTCTGAAAATATTCTCGGCTAATTCCATCTTTTTTTCCTTTTATAAAAGTAGTCTCAGATGCAATTTTGATATTTGGCGAGGCTGTATAATAAGTTTTGTAAATTCCTGTGAAAGGAGCAGTTTCATCTTCTATAAAATATAAGTCTTCACCATTGACATTTCTTATAACAATCGCTTCACTATACGCCAAGCAACTGAATATTAATATAAAAAATATTAACAAAAGCCTTCTCATAGCTCCCTCCTCTAATACGTTACCGTTAGTTTAGCATATCTGCTAAGAAATGTCAACCATTATTTTTTTTATTTGCCAAAGTTTATATGAGAATCACATA
>JBOFDW010000115.1:0-18210 GCA_051647385.1 Fusobacteriaceae bacterium | reverse complement strand
TAATTCCTATAAATTTATAACCTTTTTCAGGCACAAGTTTATTTTCTATTCTTGTTGTTGTCCCGACAAAAAGGACTTCTATATTTTTTTTTACTAGTTCATCAGCAACAGAAAGTGCAGGATATATATGTCCGCCAGTGCCTCCAGTTGTCAAAATAACTTTCTTCATTAATTTCTATCCTCCAAAATATTTGAGAACTATTTCTTTAAACTTTTTTCCTCTATCCTCAAAATTTTTGAATTGATCATAGCTTGAAGTTGCAGGAGAAAGTAAAACAATGTTTTCTTCTTCTAGGTCTAATTTATTTTTTAATAATTTTATTGCATTTTCAATATTTTCTACATCAAAAATTTTTTCTTTAAAAAAATTTACTTCTAAAAGTTTCTCAAAAAACAACTTTCTATTTTCACCAATAAGATAAACTTCTTTAACATTTATTTTAATAAGTTTAGCCAAAGGAAGCAAATCAAACCCTTTATTTTTTCCACCACAAATAAGAACACTATTTTTAAAAGCTTCTACTGCAAATTTTGTTGAATCTATGTTCGTGCCTTTTGAATCATTTATGAAAATTGTTTTACCAACTTTAAGAAAAGTTTCAAGTCTGTGTTCCAAAGATTTGGCTGTATAAGCAAACTTTTTTATAGTTTCGTTTTCAATCCCAATTATTTTTCCAGTGGCAATAACAAAAAGCATGTTTTCTAAATTATGCTTTCCTTTTAAAGAAAGTTTTTCTATTTCTATAAATTTATTGTCATTCTCAATAATATTTTTTTCGTCACAGTATAAATAAGAATTTGAAATACTATTTTTTGAAATAGAAATAATTTTAGAATTTATTTTATTTATTCTTTTCATAGTTTCGCTATCATCTAAATTAATAATAAATTTATCTTTTAAAGTTTGATTTTTTCCAATATTAAATTTCACATCGTAATACTCATCTCTATTTTCATATCTATCTAAATGATCAGGAGTTAAATTAATTATCATAGCTATATCAGCTTTAAATTCTTTCAAATTTTCAAGCTGAAATGAGCTAAGTTCAAGCACGATATAATCCAAATCTTTATTTTCTAAAACTACTTCTGCAAAAGCTTTTCCAATATTACCACAGGCTATGCTTTTCATTCCAAAAAAATTTATGAGTTCTGCAATTTTTGAAGTAGTTGTAGATTTTCCGTTTGTACCAGTCACAGCAATTATTTTTGTATTAGCATTAATTTTTTTTAAATATCTATAACTTATTTCAATTTCATCTATAACTTCAATTTTTTTTTGCTGTACTTTTTTTACAAGATCAACATAAGGAATACCAGGACTTTTAATAAAAATAGAAATTTTATCAAGCATTTTTTCAGCTTCAAAAGATGAAACACCTATTTTATCATCAACCAAAATGACTTCATATTCTAATTTTTCCAATATTTTTTTTGCAGCAAGACCGCTAACTCCAGCTCCAAAAACCATTGCCTTTTGCATATTGTTCCCCTAAATACCACGAAGTCTTATAATTACAAGAGCTATAATTCCAAAAAGTATTGCAAATATCCAAAATCTCATTGTGACTTTTGTTTCATGTTTTCCCGCAAGCTCAAAATGATGATGAATCGGAGCCATTCTAAAAATTCTTTTCCCAACACCTGAAGTTTTTTTTGTATATTTAAAAATTCCAACTTGCAATATAACTGAAGCAGCTTCTAAAACAAAAACTCCACCTGCAATTGGAAGCAAAAGTTCTTGTTTGAGCAAAATGGCTAATGTTCCAAGTATTCCACCGAGGGCAAGCGAGCCAGTATCCCCCATAAATATTTCAGCAGGATAGGAATTATACCATAAAAATCCTAAACTCGCTCCACAAATTGCAGAAATAAAAATTGTAATCTCAGCTATATCCAAAGTATAAGTTAATTTTAAATACTCACTATAAATGACGTGACCCGTAAGATATGCAATCACTCCAAAAACTAAAGCATTTATTGCAACTGGAACTATTGCAAGTCCATCAAGTCCATCTGTTAAGTTAACAGCATTTGACGCTCCCATTATAATTAGAACAATAAAAACAAGCGTTAACATTTTTCCGATATATATATGCACTCCTGGATTCATTGGAAAATTTATCGAGAAATCAAGAGATGTTTGACCGCTAGGTTTAAATTTTATTATAAAAATCCATATGATAAGTCCTATTAAAAGTTGTCCTATAAGTTTCCATCGACCAGAAAGTCCATTTTTGCTTTCTGTGAATTTTTTATAATCATCTATAAAACCTATTAGAGCAAACAAAATTGTCACAATTATTAAAAGAATAATATAACTATTTTTTAAGTTTCCAGCAATAAAAGTTGTAAGAAGAATTGTCACAATTATTAAAACTCCGCCCATTGTAGGCGTTCCTTTTTTTGAATGATGAGTTTCTGGACCAACGTCTCTTATATTTTCTCCAAATTTTTTATGCTTAAGAAATTCTATAAATGGACGCCCAAAAAAAAGTGCCATAAAAAAAGCTAATATAAAAGCAATTGCAACTCTCAAATAAATTGACGAAAAAAAACTTAAACCTGTAAATCCAGTGGACAAAAGATAAAGCATTATTCTATACTCCTTAAATTTAATTTATATTTTCAATCAGTATTTCCTCAAATCTCATTCCGCGTGATGCTTTTAAAAAGATTGCAAGTTCACCTTTCTTTTCATTAGCAATAATCTCCAATTTATCTCTTATGTTTTTTTTATTATCAAAATAAAATATTTTGGAATTTTTAACTTTATCATTTGCTTGCCTCATAATATTTCCAAACAGAAAAATTTTATCATAACCTAAATCAAGAGCACTTTTTAAAACCTGAACATGAAATTCAACTTCATTTTCACCGAGCTCCAACATATCTCCTAATACAGCTATTTTGTATTTTCTTTTATATATATTATAAAAAGATTTGAGACCAGCTTCAACAGAAATTGGACTGGAATTATAAGCGTCATTAACGCAGAAACATTTTTTCCACATTATTTTTTCAAATCTCATGGGAGTTATTTTGCATTTATCAATACCGTTTTGTATTTCATTTTTTTTCATACCTAATTTTTTTGCCACAGAAATTCCAAAAGCTATATTTAATGAATTATATTCTCCACTAAGATTGCTTTCGTATTTTTCATTTTCAAAAACAAAAGAACTTTTTTTATCATCTTCAAAAAAATCTTCTATAGAAATTTTATTCCCACTGACTTCAGATAAATATTCATCATTTTTTGGAACAAAAATATTTTCACAACTCAAATATTTAAGCATTTCTGTTTTAGCTTTAAAAACATTTTCCTTTGTTTTCAAATATTCCAAATGAGAAAATCCTATATTTGTTATAATTCCAAAATCAGGCTCACAAATTTTTGCCAACAAATCAATTTCACCGAGATTACTCATTCCAAGTTCAAGCAATAAAATTTCCGTATCTTCATCTGTGGTTAAAATTGTAAATGGCATTCCAATATGGTTATTATAATTGCCTTCTGTTTTTTTTGTTTTAAATTTTTCAGACAGAATATAATATAAAATATCTTTGGTTGTTGTTTTTCCATTACTACCAGTTATTGCAACAACTTTTAAATCCAAACTTTTTTTATATAAATTTGCAAGTTCTTGCATAGTTAATATGGTATTTTTTACAAAGACTATTCTTTTGTCAGAAGTTTCAAATTTATTATCAGCTACAATTAATGAAGGATTTTTTTTAAGAACGTCATCAACAAAATTATTTCCACTATTAATTGCAAAAAAAATATCACCTTCTTCAACAAGGCGACTGTCCATTCTTACTTTTGCTTTACTGCAAAAATCTATGGAATCAATATTGAAATGTTTTTTTAATATTTTTTCAAGTAACATGATATTTTTTTCCTCAATTTTTTCATATCTACAACTTTATTATTTTACCATTTTTCTAGAATTTTTACAACTTTTTTAAGAACAAAGCAAATTCGTACAAATTTTCGAACACTTGGCAATCTATTTTTTCTTCGGTTAAAGTATTTTTTCCGTAGCCAGTTTTCACAAGAACAGGAATAATTCCAGCTGATTTACCAGCTTCTAAATCTGATATTTTATCACCAACAATAAATGATTTTTTAATTTCATTAATACCAAAATCCTTAATTCCATCTAAAATCATCTTTGGACTTGGCTTTCTACAATCGCAATTTTTTAAATGCGGGCAAAAATAATATCCAGAAATTTCTCCGCCATTTGTTTTTACTTTCTCAATCATATAATTATTTAATTTTTTCAAATCTTCTTCTGAATAATATCCTCTTGAAATGCCAGATTGATTGGTAACAACAATTACGATATAATCAAGGTCTTTAAATATTTTTAAAGCATCAAGAGCCCCAGTTTCAAATTCAAAGTCTTCAATCTTATATAAATAATCTTTTTCTACATTTATAGTTCCATCTCTATCCAAAAAAATAGCTTTCATTATTTATTTACTCCTACTTTTATAATATTTATCATATCATTTTTTGAAATAATAATCAAATCTTTTTATTTTACATAAGTTTTACTCTTCATATAAAAAAAGTTTCACAAGAATATTCTCGTGAAACTTTAAATAAAAATTTGTAATATTATTTTATTTTGTTTTTTTATATTTTTTAAAATTAATATCTTTTAAAATTTAAAATTAAAATTGAATACAGGGAAATATTCAAAAATCTGACTATTTTCTGCAACGTTTAAAAGACCAATTTGTAAACCATTAAGTTCTTGAGCATAATTAAAAATTCCAACCTGAACTCCATTAATAGTTTTTGCTCTGTTGTAAATTCCTCCAAATTGTATTCCTGTTGCTTCTCCGTAAACTGTATTGAAAAGTCCTAGTTGACCTCCACCCATATTTCCATAAACAGAGTTTGCTAAAATCCCAACTTGAAATCCTGTTAAGTTTCCACGGGCAGAGTTAAAAAGTCCAGCTAATTGGAACCCCAAAACATTTCCAACCGTTTCATTTGCAAGTCCTGCAAATTGGAAACCGTCAAGTTCGCCATTCACTCCATTAAAAAATCCTCCAAATTGAAATCCAAAAGCATTTCCTTCAGATCCGTTTCCTATTAATGAAAATTGAACTCCACTCATTTTTCCAGCAGCTCCGTTAAAAAGACCAGCAACTTGAACTCCAACAACATCTCCATTAACTCCATTTCCTAATAAAGAAAGTTGACCGCCCCAAAGTTTTCCAAACGAGGCATTAAATAATCCACCTATTTGCAAACCTTTCGTATCTTTTGTTACTCCGTTAGCAAGACCGGCAAATTGAAATCCTCTCATTTCACCATTGGAAAGATTTCCGAAAAGTGCGCCTTGAAACCATCTTGTATTTCCAGCTGAAAAATTCATAATACCTGCAAGTTGAGCTCCATATAAATCACCAGAAGTATTTCCTACAACTCCAAATTGAAATCCTCCAACAGTTTCTTGTGCATAGTTACCAAGACCGAGCTGAAATCCATACATCTTATTTACATCATTTACAAATCCTAAACTTAGACCATAAATATTAACTGGTGCTGATGGGAATTGTATTCCACGCCAAATTCCAAAACTTAATGGTGATGAGCTCGTCTCAGCGTACGCTGAAAAACTAAAAACTGAGCACAACAAAACAAAAGCAACTACAAATTTTTTCAAAAATATCTCCTCCTTAAAAAGCTACATAAAAATAAATAAATAATATATCAAGTTAAATATAAATAAATCACAAATATCTTTTGATTTTTTTTGATTTTTATTTTTTTTTAATAAATTTATTTAAATATTAAAATTTTAAAATTTCAATATTTTAAAAGTTAAAATTGAAGTTGAATATAGGAAAAATTTTGGCAAACTGACTGTTCTCAGCCATGTTGACAATTCCAATTTGTAATCCTTGAAGTTTTTTTGTAGTATTAAAAAAACCTAACTGAAATCCTTTCATATTAACTGCACTGTTGAAAATTCCTGATTGAAATCCAGTGAACTCTTTATAGGTAAAGTTAACAAATCCGTTTTGCCATCCCATGAAATTCTTTTCAGCAATATTAACAAGCCCACCCTGAAAACCATAAACATCTGATTTATTATTATTAAAAAGTCCCCACTGAATTCCATAAAAAGTTCCATTTACTTCATTATAAATCCATCCAACTTGAAATCCAATAAATTCTTGTTCAATTTTATTAAATAAAAAACTGTATTGAAATCCTGTGAAACTTTTAGTTTGATTTCCAAAAATATAAAATGCGAAGCCTCCCATGTCACCTCTTTTTGTGTAGACTCCAAGATCTACTCCAGAAATGTTAGAGCCACTTGGTGGAGTTTGAACCGTATCCCACACTCCAATACCAAACCATGGTTTTTCTGCCGTAAACGTTTTCCCACCAATTAATAAAAATAAAACTGCAAAGCCACATAAAAATTTTTTCATTTTAGAAATCTTCCTCCATTTATTAATATAATATTTTAGCCTAAGTTAACAAGAACATTGTAATGGATATACAAAAAAAAAGCAAATTATTTTTAAATTGTGATATAATATTGAGACTAAAAAAATTAGCCTTAAAAGAGAGGTAAAAAAACATGAGATTATTTTATAATGAACATATGGGATGGATAGAAGTTGTGACAGGATGTATGTTTTCTGGGAAAAGTGAAGAACTTATAAAAAGGCTGGTTCGTGTAAAATATGCAAACCAAAAATTTGTAGTTTTTAATCATGCTATAGATCAAAGATATGGAAAATCTAAAGTTGCATCTCATAGTTCTATTTCAATTGAGGCTATCCCAGTAAAAGATGTGGCTGAAATGTTTATGAAAGTTGAGACAGAATTTTGTGACGTGCAAGTTATAGGAATAGATGAGGTACAATTTTTTGGAGATGATGTGGTAACTTTTTGTGAAGAAATGGCAAACAAAGGAAAAAGAGTTATTGTCGCAGGTCTTGATCAAGATTTTACTGGAAAACCTTTTAAGCCTATGGACGAACTTTTGGCGAGAGCTGAGTTCGTAGATAAATTTAGTGCCATCTGCAAAATTTGCGGAAGCCCAGCTTCAAGAACTCAAAGACTTATTAACGGTGAACCAGCTTACGAAGATGATCCTATTATTTTTGTCGGTGCAACAGAATCTTATGAGGCAAGATGTAGAAAACATCACGAAGTAAAAAAAAGAGGAAAATAAAATGGGAAGGTTGCGACAAGGATTACAATATATTTTTTGTAGATATGACAAAAATAATGAAAGCGAGATAAAAAACATTTTATTCTTGGATGAGTGGAAAATATTTTCCGAGATGTCTGATTATGATAAAAATCATGGCTATATAATTTTTAATAGAGCAAAGAATAATGAAAATCTAAGAAACAATATTTTATTTTTAAAACTTGCGTTACTTCATGATTGCGGAAAAGAAAATTCATCACTCTTTAGACGAGTAAAAAAAGTTTTAATAGGAGACAAAATTCTTGAGGAACATAGTGAAAATGGTTACAAAAAATTATTGAAAATAAATTATCCTCTTGCTGTCCTTATAAAAATGCACCATGAAAATACAAAAAATTTTGAAAATTTGGAGATAAAAATATTTCAAAAATTAGATGATATGTAAGATAAAATTTATAAAATAAAAATTTAAGGGGTATAAATGCAAAATGATATACGGAAATTTTTTTTGCAAGTTGAAAAACCAGCAAGATATTTGGGCAATGAAATAAATAGCATTCATAAAGATAAAAAAGAATACGACGCAAATATGTGCTTAATTTTTCCAGATATTTATGAAGTTGGAATGTCTAACTTGGGATTCAAAATTTTATATAATATAATTAATACAGAAGATAGATTTTATATGGAAAGAAGTTTTTCACCAGCTGGCGATATGGAAAAAATTATGAGAGAAAATAATTTCGAAGCTTTTTCTCTTGAAACTAAAACGCCAATTAAAAATTTTGATTTGTTAGGTTTTTCTCTTTCTTACGAATTATCTTACACAAATGTTTTAAATATTTTAGAACTTGGAAACATTCCCTTTAGAGCAAAAGATCGTGGCGAAGAATTTCCAATTTTAATAGCAGGTGGAAGTTGCACAACAAATCCAGAACCAATAAAAGAATTTTTTGATATTATTTTTATTGGAGATGCAGAAGAAATTTTGCCTAAAATTATAAAAAATATATTAGCGTGTAAAAAAGAAAATAAAAGCAAAGAAGAAAAATTAGAGGCTATAAAAAATCTTGACGGAGTTTTTATTCCTTCAAAATATTCTGGAGAAAAAATATCCCGTGCAATAATAAAAAATTTTGATGATACAAAATTTTATGAAAATCAACTTGTACCTTTTATGGAAATTGTCCATGATAGAGCCGCAATAGAAATTCAAAGAGGATGTACAAGAGGCTGTAGATTCTGTCAAGCTGGAATGATTTATCGTCCACTTAGAGAAAGAAGTCTAGAAAAAAATATTGATTTAGCAGAAAAAATGCTTATTGAAACTGGTCACAAAGAAATTTCTTTATTGTCTTTGAGCAGTAGTGATTATTCAAAAATAAACGAACTTATAAAAAATTTAAAAAATAATCCTAAAAATAAAAATTTGTCTATTTCTTTGCCGTCGCTTCGGATGAATAAAGATTCTGTTTTAACTGCTGTGGAAATAAGTGGCGGTCGTAGACCTAGTTTTACTTTTGCACCAGAAGCGGGTTCTCAAAGAATGCGTGCTATTATAAACAAAGGAGTATCAGAAGAAGAAATTATAGAAACGGCTCTTACGGCAGTTGAAAACGGTTGGCAAAATTTTAAATTTTATTTTATGATTGGACTTCCTTTTGAAACGGACGAAGATTTAATTGGAATTTTTGAAATAGTACGAAAAGTTTCATACTTGTGTCGACGCACTCATTCAAAAAAAGTTAGTATAACAGTTAGCGTTTCAAATTTTGTTCCAAAACCTCATACGCCATTTCAGTGGCACAAACAAATGGGATTTGAAGAAATGGCACATAAACATAATTTACTTAGAAATCTTTTCTCAAAACAAAAAGGCTTAACTTTGAAAATTCACGGCATGAGAAAATCTTATTTGGAAGGAATTGTTTCACGTGGAGATTATAAAATTGGTGATGTGATAGAACTTGCATATAAAAAAGGCGTGAAGTTTGATGACTATTATGATAATTTTGATATTTGGATGAATGCGTTCAAAGAATTAAATATAGATGAAACAAAATATTTAGAACAAAAAAATATTGGAGAAAATTTACCTTGGGATTATGTTGATGTTGGAGTTTCAAAAGATTATTTAATTCACGAATATAAAAAAGCTGAAGAAATTAGTCTTACTCCTGAATGTAGAATAAAATGTTCTGCTTGTGGAGTTCAAGATATTTGCGAAATAAAAAGAATTTAAATTAAGATTATATTTATTTATTTATTTATTTATTTATTTATTTATTTATATTTTTAAGGAGAAAATTTTATGGAGTGGAAAAATAATGGTTGGGAAAATATTCTGAAACCAGAAATGGAAAAAGAATATTTTTTGCAACTTAAAGATTTTTTAAAGAATGAATATTCTACAAAAAAAATTTATCCACCTGAAAATAAAATTTTTAATCTTTTTAATCATATAAAATTTGATTCTATAAAAATCGTGATTTTAGGTCAAGATCCATATCATGGATTTGGTCAAGGTAATGGCATAGCTTTTTCAGTAAATAAAGGAATAAAAATTCCGCCTTCACTGCAAAATATTTATAAAGAATTGGCAAAAGAATATAAAGACGAATTTAAAATTCCATCACACGGAGATTTAACTTCTTGGGTTGAGCAAGGAGTTTTTCTATTAAATACTGTTTTTACTGTTGAAGATGGAAAACCAAATTCTCATGCAAAAAAAGGTTGGGAAATTTTCACAGATTTTGTGATAAAAAGTATTGATGAAAAAAGTTCTCCAATAGTTTTTATGCTTTGGGGTAATCCAGCAAAAAAAAAGAAAGTTCTAATAAAAAATACAAATCATTTAATTTTAGAAAGTGTTCATCCAAGTCCATTTTCTGCTAATGATGGTTTTTTTGGAAATAATCATTTTATAGAAGCTGACAATTTTTTGGAAAAAAATAATATAAATAAAATTAACTGGCAACTTTAAGAAATAAAAAACTGTGTAAGATTATTTTTATCCATCACAGTTTTTTTTGCAAAATATTTATTTGTTTATATTGGAAAATTTTTAGTTTATAGCTTAAACCTTCCAAATGTTATCATATGCTAGACAAGCAATTTCCTCTCCTCTTTTTTCTATATCATTTTCGGTCCATTTTTGTTTTTCACCATAATATTTTATAAAATTTTTGACAATTGCTAATTCTGATTTTTCTAAAAACGGTATTTTCTCTTTGAAAGCTTTGTTTTTCATTTTTTCATTAATATCTTTATCAATCAACAAAAGATTTCCTATCATACACACCGTATTATTTTTTTCATCATCTGGTAATATATGTTCAACACTGCAATTTGTAGTTTCACAAATTTTTTCTTTTGTTTTTTCTTTTTTATTTTCAATTTCAACAAAAATATAATCAACTATTTTTTTATTATTAGAATTTTTATATTTCTTATTTTTATTTGAATACCCAAGTTTTTTTAAAGAAACTATAAATTCTTCTTTTTTAGGGTAATATTTCATTAGATCATCTTTTAGATCTTTTATTATATCTTCTTTAAATTCATTTTCTATTTTCAAGGCATATGAATATACTTTATTTTCGATTATATTTGAAGTATTTTTACAAACTGGTCTTATGTCGATAAAAGTTACAGAATTTATCTTTCGGTTTCTTTTGAATTTTTCTTTATATATCTTTCAAAAGTAATAATGTTAAATTCCGTCACCTAAAATATAAGTAGCAAAGTTTTCACTAATAAAACGGAAAAATAGAGTTCCTAAAACGTATTGCTTAAAGTCCCATCCATCTACAGAGCCTCGAACTTCATTGGCTATTTTCCAGATTTGATTTTGCAACTTGGCACATTGTGCAACACTTGATATTTTAAAACCTCTAGTTATTATATATCAATGATTGCTTTTCTATTTTTCTTAAATGAGAAAAATTTTACAAATGTATTTTATCACAACTTATAAAATTTTTCTACAAATTCCAAAGAAAAAATTTAAATTTTCTTGACTTCAAAAAAAAAAAATGTTAGTATGTTAAACATAGTAATGTAACGCATTACATAAAATTTAAATGGAGGTTTTTATGAAATCATTTTTTAAAGTATCAATGTTATGTATTTTAGCAGTAGCTTTAAGTCTAACAAGTTTTGGAGCACAGAAAAAGATTATAGGAATAGTTACTCCGAACGCAACCCATGGTTTTTTAGCAGAAAGTATTAAACATGCAAAAATAGGGGCTGATGAATTTACAAAAGGAACAAATATTGAGTATAAATTCATGACATCTGCTGAAGCTTCTCAGCAAAATAATCAGATGGATGAATTAATAAATGCAAAAGTAGATGCGATTGTATTATGGCCACACAATGGAGACGAATTACGTTCTTCTGCAATAAAAGCGATGAATGAAAAAATTCCTCTAATAGTATATGACAGACTTATAAATGGAGTTAAGCCAACAGTCGAAATATTAGGAGATAATCCTGCTATAGGAAAAATGACTGCAAAATATTTTAATAAATATTTCGAGAAAGAGTTAAAAGCTGGGATAGTTAATATACTTGAATTTAAAGGAGATAATTCCACTGTTCCACAGGAACGTTCAAAGGGGTTTGCATCTGTAGCTGATAAGAAAATCAAAATTGTTCAACAATTTGATACAGGATGGCAAAGAGCAAAAGCACAGGAACAAATGGAAAATTTCTTAAATCTATCTGATGTGAAAACGGTTGAGTCTATAAATGGAGTGTTTACTCATGATGACGAAGTGGCTTCAGGGGTTATTGATGCTATCATTAACTATAAAGGCAACGCAAAATTAAATATTCGTCTAATAAGTGGAGTACAAGCAAGAAAAGAATCAGTTGAAACTTTCGAGACTTATAAAAAGAAGTATAATATTGATCAAGTTACTTATTTGTTTTCACCAGCAATGATTAGAAATGCTATAAAAGTAGGAGTTGAAATTGCACAAGAAAAAAAAGAACCATCACTTATTTTAATTCCAACTGTTGAAGTTGACACAAAAAATTATAAAGAATTCATGAAAAGTGCTGATTGGAAAATTAGATATGGGAAATAATTAGTATCTGTGATAAAACTTTTTCGTCACAATAATTTTGACTGCGGTTTTATCATGAAAATCGGGGGTTCCAATGTTGTTAGAAATGAAAAAAATAACAAAGTCTTTTGGAGTAGTTGAAGCTCTAAAAGGAGTTAATCTATCAGTTGATTATGGAGAAATTCATGGCTTACTTGGTGAAAACGGAGCTGGAAAGTCTACTCTAATGAATATTTTAGCTGGAATATTTCCAGCGAGTTCTGGTGAAATTTTATTCGAAAAAAATAAACTAGAGTATAAGACTTCTAAATGTGCACAAAATATAGGCATAAGATTTGTACATCAAGAATTAAATGTTATAAATGATTTAACTGTTTATGAAAATTTATTTTTAGGTGAAGAATTGGTTAATAAATTTGGATTTTCGGATAAAAAGGCAATGATAAAAAATTGTAAAGAAGTCCTAGAAAAATTAGAAATAGACATTGATCCGTTGACTATGGTTGACACGCTTGAAACCTCGAGAAAGCAGCTTTTAGAAATAGCCAAAGCATTAAATTTTAAGGCAAAATTAATTATAATGGACGAACCGACAACAGCTTTAAATAATAAAGAAATTAAAAGATTGTTTAATATAATGGAAAAATTACGTGATCAAGGCGTAAGTATAATATATATATCTCATAAAATGCCTGAATTATTTTCTATTTGTGATAAATATACTGTATTCAGAGATGGACGATTTATTGAAAGTGGTAATTTTAATGACATTGATGAAAGAAGAGCAACGCAACTTTTAGTTGGAAGAGATATACAAAATGTAAATATTCAAAAAAATAATAATTGTAGTGAAGAACTTTTAAAAATAAATAATTTGACCTGTAAAGGAAAGTTTGAAAATATTTCATTTGTTCTAAAAAAAGGAGAAGTAATTGCTATTACTGGTCTTCATGGTGATGGAAGAGATTTCCTTGCTGAAGCACTTTTTGGGGTTGAAAAAATTGATGATGGAAAAGTTATTATAAAAGGAAAAGAAGTGAGCTTTTCAAATATAAAAAAAACAATAAATAATGGGATTAGTATGGTGCAAAGAAATAGGAAAGAACGTTCAATATTAAAGGATTTATCAATACTAGATAATTTTTCTATAACCAGGCTTGCCACTTTAAAAAATAATTTTTTTGTGAATTATAAAAATGAAAAACAGCGATTTGGTGTAAATAAAAATTCTATGTCAATAAAAATTGAAAAAGATAATGATTACATAACATCTCTTTCTGGTGGAAATCAGCAAAAAGTTATGATTGCTAGATGCTTGGATTTAGATACCGAAATTATTATTTTAGATAATCCGACACAAGGAATAGATGTTGGTGCTAAATTCGAAATTTATAAGATTATAAATGATTTATCTGAAAAAGGAAAAGGAATAATTTTATTTAGTTCAGAATTGCCAGAAATATATAAAGTCGCAGATAAATGTATAGTCATGTATAAAGGTCAAATTAATGGAATTTTAGAAAGAAATAATTTCGATGAAATAAAAATAATGGAATTTGCAACTGGGGCAAATAAGGAGAAAATTGCAAATGGATAAAAAGAAAATATTTATAGACAATAGTTTTGTTTTTTCATTTCTTATATTATCAATAATCGCTGTTTTTATAAATCCAACATATTTCTCTTGGATTAATTTTTCTACACTTCTACTCCAAGTGTCAATCAAAGGAATAATTGCTCTAGGAATGACATTAATTATAATTTCTGGTGAGATAGATTTGTCAGTAGGGTCACAAATAGCGTTGATAGCAGGGATTGGAGTTACTGTTTTAAATAAAACTGAAAGTGTAGTTTTAACCTTCTTATTTTGCATAGTTTTTGGAATTATTTTAGGGACTTTTAATGGTATTTTAACAACAAAGGGTAAAATAGCTTCATTTATAGTATCTCTCGCAACAATGAGTGCTTATAGATCTATTATAGTTCAACTCGGGCAAGGTGGTCCTTTTAATGTAGGTGATGAAATGCTCATGAGTTTTAGAACAATTGCCTCAGGGTCAATCTTTGGAATTCCAAATTTGGCAATAATATTTGTTGTGTTAACTACTTTTATGACTATTCTTATGAGTAAAACTAAATTTGGGAGATACGTGTATGCTGTTGGTTCAAATAAACAAGCTTCCTTTTTAACTGGAATAAATGTCAGTAGAATAAAAACATATTGCTTTGCAATTACTGGTGGATTGGTAGGTTGTTCGGCGTTTTTATTGTCTTCTAGACTGACATCTATTGCTGCTGCGAATGCAGGAACTGCTTTTGAGTTAGACGCGATAGCGGCTGTTGCAATAGGTGGAACTACTATGAGTGGAGGACGCGGAAAAATAGTAGGAACTTTTTTTGGTGCAATTATGTTGCAGATGATAGAAGGAATTTTAGTTGCAGCTAAAATTCCACCATTCTTATCAGGACTTGTAAAAGGAATTATAATTGTACTTGCAGTTATTTTTCAGAAAAAAAAGGGTGATAGAGAATGAAAAAAATTAGAATAGGAATAATTGGGTGTGGTTCTATTGCAGAAAAGAGACATATTCCAGAATATTTACAAAATCCAAATTCTGAAATTGTAGGATTTTATGATTTGAATAAAATGAGAGCAAAGCAGATGGCAGAAAAGTACGGTGGAAAATCATATGATTCTTATCAAGAGATGTTGGTAGATGAAAATATTGATGCTATAAGTGACTGCACTCCTAATTTTATGCATTGCAAAATAACTACTGAAGCTATGAAAAACGGGAAAGCTGTTTTATGCGAAAAACCCATGGCAAAATCTTTACAGGAAGCACAAGAAATTTTAAAAGTTCAAGAAGAGACTGGGCAGATCTTTGTTCTTGATCATAATCAGAGATTTACAGAACCACATAAATACGTAAAAAAATTAATTAAATCAGAAGAATATGGGAAAGTAATATCATTTAGAACAACTTTTGGGCACGATGGACCTGAAAAATGGGCGACAGATGTGAATTGGTTTTTTACAAAAGAAAAATGTGAATATGGTGTTGTGGGAGATTTAGGGGTTCATAAATTAGACTTAATTAGATTTTTGCTTGAAGATGAATATGACGAAGTAGGTGCAATGGGTGCAATCCTTGATAAAACTTTTGAAAATGAAAATCCAATAGAAGTCCTTGATAATTCAGTTGCAATTTTAAAAATGAAATCTGGAATTATTGGGACGGCAAATTTTAGTTGGACCTATTATGGAAAAGAGGATAATTCTACGATATTATATCTAGAAAATGGAATTATAAAAATTTATGACGATGAAAAATATCAAGTTAGAATATTTTCTAATAATATGGAAGAAAAAAATCTTGAATTTGAAGCAATTCAAACTAATAAAAACCAAACAAAAACTGGAGTAATTGATTCTTTTATAAACTGCATAATCAACAAAACGCTCCCCCTTGTAAGTGTTGAAGATGGACTAATTTCCATAAAAGTAGTGGATGCGTTGATGCGAAGTATTGAAGAAAAAAAAATATTTAAAATTTAAGATTGTTGCTAGGAAATAAAAAATATAAAAGAAGTGATAATGTCAATGGCTAAAAATATTAATATAAAAACGGTTGCAAATTTAGCAAATGTATCTGTTGCAACAGTTTCAAGAGTTCTTAATAACAGCGAAAAAGTTAAAAATTCTACTAAAAAAAAAGTTTTAGAGATAATAAAATCTCTTAATTATGAGCCAAATATGCTTGGTTCTACCTTACGTAATTCTGAAAGTAAAAATATTTTGGTTTTTATTCCAAACTTAAGAAATTTGTTTTATACTGAAATTTTGGAAGGAATTGAAGAGACTTTGCACAAAAATTTGTATCGAACTATAATTTGTAGTACAGAATTAAGTTCTGATAAGTCAAAAGTATATTTTAATTTATTAAAACAAAAATTAGCAGATGGAGCTATTGTTTTAGACCCAAAAATAAATTCAAGTTTAGAAAATTTCCATGACAAAAGCATCAGAATAGTTCAATTATGTGAAAAAAGTTTGGAAGGAAATTTTTCTTATGTTGGAATTAATAATGAACAAGCCTCTTACGACGTTGTTTCTCTTTTGATTAAAAAAAATAGAAAAAGAATAATTTTATTAAATTCTGACAAGGCATTTTGGTATGCAAATGAAAGAGAAGCAGGATATAAAAGAGCTTTGCAAAAAAATAATATTAAATTTGATCAAAAAATGGTGTTATATTCAAATGCAATCAATTATGAAAGCGGTGAAACAAGTGTTATGAAATTTTTAGAAAAGAGCAAAGACGTTGATGCTATATATGCCGTTTCGGATATGTTAGCAATAGGAGCAATAAGAGCTCTGAAAAAATTGAAAATTGAAATTCCAAAGGATATTTCTGTGATTGGTTTTGACGATATTGAGATAGCTAAACTATTTAGTCCTGAATTATCAACAGTATCTCAGCCAATGAAAAAAATGGGTAGATGTGCGGCTGAAATCTTATTAAAAGAAATCAAAAAGCCAAGTACTCTTAAGCAAAAAATTATTCTGGATTATGAAATAATCGAAAGAGAAACTACATAATTATAGGAGGAAAAACATATGAAGCTCGGTTTTTTAACTGCTCCTTTACCTGAAATGAGTTTATCAGAGATAATAGTTTGGGCGAATAAAGAAGGATTTAACTGTATTGAGGTGGCTTGTTGGCCTAAGAGTTTTGAACAAAGAAGATACGCAGGAACCCAACATATTGATGTTGATAAATTAGACGAAAGCGAACTAAAAGAAATAAAAAAAATATTGAATGAAAACAATATTAAAATATCTTCTTTGGCATATTATCCTAATCCCTTATCTAGTGATTTGTCAGAAAGAAATTTTTCTATTTCTCATTTGAAAAAAGTCATTAGTGCAGCCAATTTGTTGGAAGTTGAAGTAGTAGGAACTTTTGTAGGAAGAGATGAAAATAAAAATATTGAAGAAAGTCTCAAAGATTATGAGTATATTTTTAAGGATATTATAAAATTTGCTGAAGAAAAAAAAGTTAAAATTGCAATAGAAAATTGCCCAATGCTATGGGCAGACAGGTGGCCCGGAGGAAACAATCTTGCAACAACCCCTGTTATTTGGGAAAAAATGTTTCAAATAATAAAATCTGAAAATATTGGAATAAATTTTGATCCTTCACATTTTGTCTGGCAACATTTAGACTATATAAAAGTTCTTTATGAATTCAGAGATAAAATATTTCACATACATGCCAAAGATACAAGAATCGACTATGAAAAATTATCTCGAAATGGAATATATGGTTTTGGAAATTACGTAGATAAATTAGCTGGATTAGGCGATATTGATTGGAAAAAATTTTTATCAACCTTGTATGAAATAGGATATAAAGGTTGTGTAAGCATAGAACATGAAGATAGAGCTTGGGAAGGACATAAAGATGTTATTCTCAGCGGAATAAAACTATCTAAACAGTTAATTGGACCTTACTTTGTAAAATAAAGAATAAAGATGAATTTACTTTAAAAATATACTTGATTTTTTCTAAAATTAATGATACGCTATATATAGCGTATCATTAAAATAAAATATTATTCATCATTTTATTATTTTTTAAAATATTTTTTTTGTTTAATTATATGCTGTATAAATCCTAATGCCAAGGCATTATTTTTCTCATTTAACAAAATAATCACAAAGTCTCTTCTAATAATCTACCAACAAAACATAAAATAATTTCCAATCTGTTCACAATCATCTCATCTCCTTTAACTGGTCTTATGTCAATAAGAGTTACACAATTTATCTTTCGATTTTTTGTGTTTTATTTTTAAATTTTGTTCAAATTCTTCAGGCGATATATATCCCAAAGAACTATGAAGCCTTTTTCTATTGTAAAATCCTTCTATAA
>JBOFDW010000114.1:0-2020 GCA_051647385.1 Fusobacteriaceae bacterium | reverse complement strand
AAAATTATGGGAAATACAAAGCAAAACTTGACCTTTCAATTTTGAAAAGACTTGATGGCAAAAAAGATGGGAAACTTATTCTTGTTACAGCAATTACACCAACTCCAGCAGGTGAAGGAAAATCTACCACAACTGTTGGGCTAACTCAGGCTCTAAATAAAATTGGAAAAAATTCTGTGGCAGCTCTTAGAGAACCTTCACTTGGTCCAGTATTTGGTGTTAAGGGTGGAGCTGCAGGTGGCGGATATGCCCAAGTTGTTCCAATGGAAGAAATAAATTTGCATTTCACAGGAGATTTTCATGCAATCGGAGTTGCTCATAATTTGATTTCTGCTTGTATTGATAATCATATCAAGCAAGGAAATTCTTTGAAAATTGATGTGACAAAAATTACTTGGAAGAGAGTTATGGACATGAACGACAGGTCTCTTAGAAAAATTATTATTGGACTTGGTGGAAAAGAAAATGGTTTGCCTCGAGAAGATTCTTTTCAGATAACTGTTGCGTCAGAAATTATGGCAACACTTTGCCTTTCAAATTCTTTGATGGATTTAAAAGAAAAAATCAGTGAAATAATTTTTGGCTATAATACTTCTGGTGAAGCTCTCAAAGTAAAAGATTTGAAAATTCAAGGAGCGGTAACCTCTCTTTTAAAAGAAGCTATCAAGCCAAATTTGGTTCAGACTTTGGAAAACACACCAGTGATTATTCATGGCGGACCTTTTGCAAACATTGCACATGGGTGTAATTCTTTGCTTGCAACAAAAATGGCTCTAAAACTTTCTGACTATGTTGTTACTGAAGCAGGATTTGCCGCAGACCTTGGAGCAGAAAAATTTCTGAATATAAAATGTAGAAAAGGAAATCTTACTCCAAACTGTGTTGTGATAGTTGCAACCGTCCGTGCATTAAAACATCACGGTGGAGCAAAAGATTTAGCTCCAGAAAATTTGGCAGCACTTGAACTTGGAATGGAAAATTTGGACAAACATGTTGAAAATATTAAAAAATTTGGTCTGCCAGTTGTTGTTGCCATAAACAGATTTTTGTCAGACACTCAATCCGAGCTGAGTTTAGTGAAAAATTATTGTGAAAAGAAAGACGTTCCAGTTGCACTTTGTGATGTATGGGCAAATGGTGGCGAAGGTGGAAAAGAATTGGCAGAGGAAGTTATCAAACAAATAAATTCTGGTACAGACAAATACAAACCACTTTATGAGCTTGACTTATCTATCAAAGAAAAAATAGAAAAAATTTCAAAAGAAATTTACGGAGCTGACGGCGTTGTCTTTTCTTCTACTTCAAAAAAATCTATTGAAAAACTTGAAGCACTTGGATATAAAAATTTACCTATCTGTATGTCAAAAACACAAAAATCAATTTCAGATAAGCCAGATTTAATTGGGCGACCAAAAAATTTCACAGTGGAGATAGGTGAAATAAAAATTGCTGCTGGTGCAGGATTTATAATTGCAATGGCTGGTGGTATTATGGATATGCCTGGTCTTCCAAAAATTCCATCAGCTGAACTTATTGATATTGATGAGAACGGAAAAATTTCTGGATTATTTTAAAATATGATATTATATATGAGTAAGAAAAAACTTTAGGGAGTCTGTGATGAATTATATTAATATGGAATACGATTCGAGAAAAATTAAAAAAGGAGATATTTTTGTTGCACTTGAAGGAGAAACTTTTGACGGGCATAATTTTATTGATATGGCAATACAAAATGGTGCGAAGAAAATTTTGGTCTCTAAGAATGTAGAGAAAAAATCTGGAATAGAGTATGAGCTCGTTCCAAATCTTAGAAAAGAGCTAGGAAAAATTGCTTCAGAATTTTATGGATATCCCCAGAGAAAATTAAAAATTATTGGGGTTACTGGCACAAACGGAAAAACTACCACTACTTATTTGCTTGAGCAATTGCTTGGAAGTGAAAAAGTTTCTCGGATAGGAACGGTTGAATATAAAATAGGAAAAGAAATTATTGAGGCTGTGAACACAACCCCAGAGT
>JBOFDW010000113.1:0-1701 GCA_051647385.1 Fusobacteriaceae bacterium | reverse complement strand
TAAAAAATAATGAGAAAGAAATTGAAGACAGATTTTATACTGACTTATCTTTTGGTACTGGTGGTATGCGTGGTATAAGAGGAATCGGAAGTAACAGAATAAATAAGTATACTATTAGAAAAGCAACTCAAGGTCTATCTGACTATATAAATAGTGTTATAAAATCTGGAAACAAATCTGTGGCAATTGCTTATGATTGCAGAATAGGTTCTGAAGAATTTGCGGTGAATGCTGCACTTGTTCTTGCTGGAAATGGAATAAAGGCTTTTCTTTTTGAAAATCTTCACTCCACACCAGAACTTTCTTTCGCTGTAAGAAATCTAAAGACCACAGCAGGTATTGTTATAACTGCTTCTCATAATCCTCAAGAATATAACGGATATAAAGTTTATTGGAATGACGGTTGTCAAATAATAGAACCTCAAGCAAAAAAAATTGTAAAAGCAGTCGAAAAAATAAAAGATTTCGATATGATAAACATCTTAGATAATTTGAAAGAAGCCAAAGAGCAAAAACTTTTTGAATATATTAATCATAAAATAGACGATGAATTTATTGCAGCAGTTAAAGAACAAGCTATTAATATTTCTATTCCTGGAAAGAAAAATTTCAAGATAGTATATTCTCCTCTTCATGGTACCGGTGGTCGTCCAGTCCTTCAGATGTTTCGAGAGATGGGATTCGAGTCTATTTATTCTGTTGAAGAGCAAATAGAGCCAAACGGAATGTTTCCAACTTGTTCTTATGCGAACCCAGAAGATCCAGATGTTTTTAAGCTTGGAATTGAACTCGCAGAAAAAGTTAAGGCTACAATTTGTATGGCAAATGATCCTGACGCAGATAGAATAGGAATAGCTGTAAAATGTAAAGACGGGATTTGGAGATATCCAAATGGAAATCAAGTTGGACTTCTTGTTATGAATTATCTTTTGGAAAACAGAAAAAATATTCCTGCAAATGGTGCAGTCATTTCAACGATAGTTTCTACTCCTATGCTTGATGCAATAGCAAAAGACAAAGGAGTCAAAATTTTTAGGACACTCACTGGATTTAAATATATCGGAGAAAAAATCAGGGAATTTGAGATAGGAAAAATTGACAGCTCATATATTTTTGGTTTTGAAGAATCTTATGGGTATCTTATCGGAACTCACGTGAGAGATAAAGATGCAATAGTTTCTACAATGATTATTGCTGAGATGGCTGCAAAATATGCCGCCGAAGGTACAGATATTTGGACAAAGCTTGATGAGCTTTACAATAAATATGGTTGGTATCAAGAAGGGATTACTGCCGAGTCAAAAACAGGCATTGAAGGCATGAAAGAAATTAAAAAAGTTATGACTGCTCTAAAAGATATGAAAGACGAAAAAACTTTATTAGGGCAGAAAATTTTATATTTTAGGGACTATGAAAACAAAATAGAGATAAATAATAATACAAACGAAAAAAAAATACTAGACTTGCCATCATCTGATGTGGTACAATTCGTATTAGAGGATTTGACTCACATCACAGCTCGTCCTTCTGGTACTGAACCAAAAATAAAATATTATTTTTGCGTAGTGGATCAAGATGAAAGTAACGCAAAAAATAAGCTTTTAAAAGTTAAAAATGAATTTGAGAAATATATAAAAAATATTGAAACAAAATAATTTTAATTTTGGGGGGACATTTTGTATGTCTAACATAACTTTTAGC
>JBOFDW010000112.1:0-7901 GCA_051647385.1 Fusobacteriaceae bacterium | reverse complement strand
TTTTATTAAATTCTCCCCAAGAATTTTTATGTAGGAAGAACCCTTGGACAAAATCCAAGGGTTTTTTCTTTAGTCTTTATTCTTTTTTGAAAAATGATTTCATAGCACCACACACTGGACACACCCAATCATCTGGTATATCTTCAAATTTTGTTCCTGGTGCTATCCCAGAATCAGGATCTCCTTTTTCTTCGTCATAAACATAGTGACACATCTTACAAATCCATTTTGACATTTTCTACCTCCTATGATTAAATCACGAAAGCTGTTTTTAAATTCAAAGATAACTTAAATATTTTTATTTTGATTGATACTACTTAACATAAATGTTACCAGAAATTTTATTTTAAGTAAATATATTTCATAAAGTTAGATATTTTTTCTTGATGAAAAGTTTTCATTCTTTCAAAAAAATCTTGCACCTAAATAAACGTGACATCTTTTAATTATGATAGTATATTATTTTTAGAGAATAATTTATTATTAATTTAGGAGGAATATTTTCAAGACAAAGTTACGCCAAATATGTAGTAAAAATTGTTCAGGCATGCTTGAACGTTCCTAGGGCTTAAAGGAATAATCGGTACGGCGTGAGAAAATTATTTTAAATTTTAATTTTGAAATTTTATTTTTTTCTCCCAGAGTATGGATTCGAATCTAGCCGGTTTGGGTGCTTTAATAAAAGCATTGGTGGTCTCTGATTTTGGAGAGGTCTAAAAACTCGTCGTAAAACTTCCTGCGTAAGAAGTGCGAGTCCCACTTGGGTTAGGGAAAGTGGGTTCATTTTTCTGGAAAATGATTTTTAGATTTCTTCTTTGCTGTCTTAAATAAATAAAATTATTTTTGACAGCCTAGGAGAGAAAACTTTTTTTCAAACATTAAACATCAAACATTTAAACAGATCTATCAATCTTTCACTCTTTAAAAGTTTATACATAAAGAAGAGGAGGACAGACTGATAACGAGGTGCATGGGACGAGTTCCCTGCTGGGGGAAGTTTGAAGGGGGCAAAGCCCACTTCAATAGAATTTAAAAATTTTTTTTTATGAGATAATTAAAATAAAAATAAATAAATATTTTGCAAAATAAAAACTGTGAGGAATAAAAATAATTCTACACAGTTTTTTTATTAAATTTATAAAAATCTTTTTATTTTATATTGATTATAAGAATATTTTGTGATAATATTTTTAATATTGGTTAAATTTTATTTTTATTTATTTTGAAATTATATTTTATTTAAAGGAGAAAGTAATGTTTGTTATAAAAAATAGGAAATTAGATAGACCATACTATTTAGTGCTAGTTTTAATTATAGCAATTATAGTGTGGAGAACGGGTGATATTGTTTTTAAAATATTTGCACCAATTTATCTTATTGTTAATATATTGATTTTTCTAAATCAATTTTTTTATAGAGAAATTATAGAAATTGAAAATGACAAGTTGAAGGTAATAATAAAAAATAATAAAAAAATTCAGGAATTTGAATTTTTTTTAAATGAAGTGCAATCAATAAAGAAAAAAGATACTGTTGATAACATGATAAAAATATTTCCAAAAAAGTATAATAAGATAGAGTTAATAAGTAATAATAAAAAATTTGAATTTGGAATTTTGAATGGCGTTCAATTATTAAATTTTTTTTCAGAATTAAAAAAACAAAAATTTGATGGTATTTTAATAGAGAATATCGAAAACATCCAGAAAAAAACTATTTTTTCACGAAAAAAAATAATGATTATCAATTTTATACAAATGACATTATTTATTTTATTAATCAAAGCTATAGGTGAAGGTATAATTATAAAACTTTTATTTGTAACTCCTTTTGTAATTTCTTTTGGTATTTTTCTTCCAGTCTATTTATTTAAGGAGTACAGAGAATCTTTTATTATAAAAACAATATTATCAATATTTGCATTCGGAATTTTGTTTCTACCTTTTTTAGCTGTGGATCTTACAGGATATAATTTTGTTGAAACAAGTGTTTTCATATTGTTATATTTTGGATTGGTACAACTTTATTTATTAGGTTATGAAAAAACACTTATAAAGTTTTGTAAAAAATAAGCATGAAATAAGTTAAGTTTATAATAAAATAAAACTCTATGTAAATGATGAAAATATATGAAAAATAATATCGCTTAAAAATTTTCTAAACAAAAAAAGCCTCCAAAAAAATTTGGTTGGCTTTTTTATTTAAAAGAAAAAACTTTTATATAATTTAATTTTTATTTTTTTATTTAAATATTTTATCAGACACCTATAATTCCACAAATAACTGAAGTATAATGAAAAATAATATCTATGGTACCATAACAAACTTACTGGGAACCTTAAAACTTTTTTTATTTGCAAAATTAATAATTCATGATATAATACTTTGTTATACGAAAATTTTAAGGAAGTGACAATGGAAAAATTATTAGAATTTAAAAATTTAGGGTTATCAGACAAAACCTTAAAAGCATTGGAAAAAAAAGGATATGAAGTGCCAAGCCCGATTCAAGCTCTAACTATCCCTGCTCTTTTGTCTGGAGACAAAGATATTATTGGTCAAGCACAGACAGGAACTGGAAAAACTGCTGCCTTCGCTCTTCCAATTTTGGAAAAAATAGTTGAAGGCGTTAAACATATTCAAGCAATAATTTTAACACCAACGAGAGAACTTGCTATTCAAGTTTCTGAAGAAATACATACTTTATCTTACGGCAGAAAACTTTCTATAACTTCTGTCTATGGTGGTCAATCTATGGAACTACAAATAAATCATCTTAAAAGAGGTGTTGATATTGTAGTTGGTACTCCTGGAAGAGTTATGGATTTAATGAACCGTGGACTTCTCAAAATAAATAATTTGAAATTTTTTGTTCTTGATGAAGCTGATGAAATGTTAAACATGGGATTTCTTGAAGACATAGACAAAATTCTTTCTTCAACAAATGAAGATAAAAAAATGCTTTTCTTTTCTGCAACAATGCCAGCAGAAATTTTAAAAATTGCAAAATCTCACATGAGAGATCATGAAGTCATGGCAGTAAAAGCAAGAGACCTCACAACAAATTTAACTGACCAAATATATTTTGAAGTTAGAGAAAATGACAAGTTTGAAGGTCTTTGTAGAATTATTGATTTGGCTGAGAATTTTTATGGAATTGTTTTTTGCAGAACAAAAAATGATGTAAATAATTTGGTCGGAAAATTAAATGATAGAGATTATGGAGCTGAAGGATTACATGGTGATATTAGTCAAAGTCATAGAGAAGTTACATTAAAAAGATTTAAGGCAAAAAAATTAAATGTTTTGATTGCTACAGATGTTGCAGCAAGAGGAATTGATGTCAACGATTTATCTCACGTTATAAATTATTCTATTCCGCAAGAAGCCGAGGCTTATGTTCACAGAATTGGGAGAACAGGAAGAGCTGGAAAAAAAGGAACTGCGATAACATTTATAACTCCTTCTGAATATAGAAAACTTATGTTTATTCAAAAAGCAGTTAAAACAGAAATTAGAAAAGAAAATTTGCCTCGAGTAAAGGATATTATTGAAGCAAAAAAAAGTAGAATATTTTCTGAAGTTGAAAGTATTGTTGAGGGTGGACAGTTTAAAAGTTTTGAAAAGATTGCAAAAGAACTTTTGGAAAAATCTGACCCTGAGACTATCATTTCTGCTTTACTAAAAAATGCTTATGACCATGAATTAGATGCAAGTAATTATTCTGAAATTGAATCTTTTTCTTCAGATAGAAGAAGAGACAAGCCTCAAAAAAATATTGGTAGAAATACTGATAGAGAAGAAAATAAATTTCCAAGAAGAAGAAGAGATCATGATCTTGAAGACTCTTCACTTGAAACAACAGGTAAAGTTAGACTTTTTATAGCTATGGGAAGAAAAGATGGCACAACGCTGAAATCCCTGCTAGAAGCTGTTACAAAAAAATCTAAAGTTCCTTCTGGAAAAATTAGAGATGTTGAACTTTATGATAATTTTTCTTTTGTGTCAGTTCCATTTAAAGAGGCTGAAATTATAATCAAAAGTTTTCAGGATGGAGACACATCTAAAAAACCAATGGTCGAAAAAGCTAAATCAAAGAATAAAAAATAAACCTTGGGTGACTTTTATAGTCACCCTCTTTATGTAAAAGTTTAATGAAAATTATAAAATATCATGAGGTGGTTTTTGTGAAAAAAATTTTAATAGGAATATTTGGAGTAATATTTATTTTGGTTTTTATATTTTTTATTACAGATTTAAAAACTAAGAAAAATTATAATATGATAATTGAAATAAAAAAAGGAGAGTCTGTTTCAAAGTCTTTGGAAAATCTTGGAATAAAAAAAAGTATTTCTTTTAAGATATATTTGAAAGTTTTTAAAAATGGAGGACGAAAAATTAAAGCTGGTTATTATTCATTGAACGGTTCTTTTTCAAAAACTGGAATAATAAAATTATTGGAAGAAGGAAAATCTCTTACTACTAAATATGTTATACCAGAAGGCTATCCATACAAAAATATTTTAAAAATGCTAAGTTCTGGTGATAAAAAAGCTGAACAAGAATATGAAGAAGCTCTTAAAAAAATTGCTGAAACGTTTCCTTATCCAACACCAAACGGAAATTTTGAGGGATATTTTTATCCTGAAACTTATTATATAGAAAAAACTTTTTCTAAAGAGGCAACTCTTAGAGTATTTTTAAACGAATTTTTAAAAAGATTTCCTCCTGCTGAATATCCTGACAAAGAAAAATTTTATAAAAAACTTATTCTTGCGTCTATTATTGAACGTGAATCAAAAGTTAAAGAAGAGAAACCTATTATGGCATCAGTTTTTTATAACCGAATAGCAAAAAATATGCCTTTGGCAGCAGATGCAACAGTAAATTATATTTTTGATTATTCTAAAAAAAGAATTTATTATAAAGATTTGGAAGTGGATTCACCATATAATACTTATAAATATAAAGGTCTTCCTCCTGCTCCAATTTCTAATCCAGATGAAGATTCTATTAAGGCAACTTTTTATCCAGCCAAAACAGACTACTTATTTTTTGTCACAAAACAAGATGGAACTGGAGAACATTTTTTTAGCCGAACTTACACCGAGCACCAAAAATATATATCTGAAAAATCTAGAAGAGTTGATAATTAAAGAGGAGAGTCATGGACAGATATTTGCTTGTGGCTATAAATAGTCAATATGTTCACACAAATCTCGCTATAAGATATTTGAAAAAATATGGAGAAGAATATAGTGACAAAAATATTTCAATTTATGAAACAAATATTAATAGTCAACTCATGAATACTTTGAAAAATATTTTTGAGTTAAATCCAAGCGTTATTTTTTTCTCAACATATATTTGGAATCGAGAATATATTTTTAAACTCGTAAAGGAACTAAAAAAAATTTTGCCAAAAGTTAAAATTGGACTTGGTGGACCAGAGGTAACTTACGATTCAGAAAATATTTTGAAATATAATCCAGACATAGATTTTGTGGTAAAAGGTGAAGGCGAAAGGTCATTTGTAAAAATTTTATCATCTAGTATAAATACTTTGAGCGGAATTTTTGAATATCCAATGCCTTATGATTTGGACGAAATACCTTTTCCGTATTCTATTGAAGAATTACTTTCTGAAAAAAAAATACTTTATTACGAAAGCATGAGAGGTTGTCCGTTCTCATGCTCTTATTGTTTATCATCAATAGAAAAATCTATAAAAATTTTCTCCATGGAGAGAGTCAAAAAAGATTTGTTAATTTTTTTGCAATCAAATGTAAAACTTGTAAAATTTGTCGATAGAACTTTTAATTTAAAAAAAGAAAGATTTTTAAATATCTGGAAATTTTTAATAGATAATTATCGTGATGGAATTTATTTTCATTTTGAAATTAATGCAAATTTATTGGATGAAGAATGTTTAAATCTTTTGATGGCTGTGCCAAAAAATTATTTTCAATTTGAGATAGGAGTTCAAAGTATAAATTCAAAAACTATGCAAAGTATAAATCGCCTGAATATTATTGATAAGCTCGCAGAAAATATAAAAAAAATTTCAAAAAATATTCACGTACATTTGGATTTAATAGCCGGGCTTCCTTATGACACTTACGAAGAATTTAAAAAATCTTTTGATTATGTTTATAACTTGAAGCCAAATCTTTTTCAGCTTGGATTTTTGAAATTTCTAAAAGGAACTGAAATTTATAATAATATCGAAAAATATTGTTATATTTTTACGGAAATTCCTCCTTACGAAGTTCTTTCAAATAAATTTATAAATTATTCTGAACTTTCTATGCTGAAAGAAATTGAAAAAATTTTGGATTTATATTATAACTCCAATAAATTTAAAAATTCTTTGGATATTATAATGCAAACAGAAAATTACAAAGTTTCTTCTTTTTATTTTTTTGAAGAATTCAGCAAATATTTTAGAGAAAGAGGATTTTTTGAAATTTCTCACAAGGAAGAAAATTTGTTTCAATATATTTTTGATTTTATAAAATTTAAAAATCTTTCAAGCCAAATTTTTTTAGAAAATTTAAAATTAGATTTTTTTTCTCTCGATAAACCAGAGAGATACAAAAATATAAATAAAAATTGGATTACACAAAATTAATTTTATTTTTTTTAAATTTCAAATTAATTCTAAAAACAAATTAAGAATAAATATAAGAATAAATTTAAAAATAAGATTAATTAAAAATAAAATTTTAAACGGTTATTTATTTAGGAGATAAAAAATGCTGATTAAAAAAATTTTGAACTTTATAAAAATGCACGAGCTTTTTCAAAATGGAGATAAAATAGTTGTAGGATTTTCTGGTGGACCAGATTCTGTTTTTTTATTAGAAATTTTGAAAGAATTAAAAAAAGAAATTAACATAAATTTTTGCCTTTGCCATATAAATCATCTTTTACGAGGTCAGGATTCTGACAACGACGAAAATTTTTCTTATGAACTTGCAAAAAAAATCGGAGTAGAAATTTTTTCTTTGAGAACTGACGTAAAAAAAATTAGTTGTGAACGAAAAATAAGTTTGGAAGAAACCGGAAGAGAAATCAGAAAAAAATTTTTCGCTGAAACTTTAGAAAAATTTTGCGGGACAAAAATTGCTTTGGCTCATAATAAAGATGACCAAGTTGAAACTTTTATTTTTAGATTAATTAGAGGTACAAGTATAAAAGGACTTTCTGGAATTGATTTGCAAAAAAATAATTACGTACGACCGCTTCTTGAAACTTATAAAAAAGATATTATAGATTATTTGGACAAAAACAAAATAAAATATTGTGTAGATAAAACTAATTTGGAAAATAATTTTACTCGTAATAGTATTCGGCTTGATTTAATACCTTTTATCGAAAAAAGATATAATCCAAAATTTAAAGATAAAATAATTTCTTTATTAAATGATATAAAAGAATTTGAGGAAGAACAAATTTCTTTGGATTTTTTTCTTGAAGAAGAAAAAATTTTGATAAATAAATTTGAAAAATTATCAAAGTTTAATCAAAAAAAATTATTAAACGAATATTTAATCAAAAATAATTTAAAAAATGATAGATATAAAATAATTAGTATGATAAAATTATTAGATACGGGAGGAACAAAAAAAATATCTTTGGATAAAAATTTTTTTCTCGTCAAAAATTATACTCATATCTATTTTGAAAAAATAAATATGCAAGAAAAAATATTAGACGAAATTCAATTTAAGACACCTTCAAAAATTAATTTTGGAAATTTTATTATTGAAGCAGAAAAAAATTCAAGTGAAAAAGAAATTATAAAAAACAATCAAGATATTTTTACGACTAATATATTAGAAGGAACTATTTTGAAAATCAGAACGAGACGCCATGGAGATAAAATAATTCCCATTGG
>JBOFDW010000111.1:0-2525 GCA_051647385.1 Fusobacteriaceae bacterium | reverse complement strand
GCCTCATTCACAATTAAATATTTTATATCTTTTTTTATCTCTTTTAAAGTTTGAGCAACAAAACTTTCCGTCTCACGTGACGCTGTACCATTTCCTATCGCTATAATATCTATATCATATTTTTTTACATAATCAATTATTTTTTTTCTAGATGTCTCTAATTGATTGGCATGATGCATTGCTTCAACAAGGAAAAATACATCATCAGCTTTATAAAAACCATTCTTATCCATTATGGCAACTTTACATCCTGTTCTATAACCAGGGTCAAGAGCAAGTACCGCCATATTTTTTAAAGGAGGTTGCATTAATAAACTTTTTAAATTTAATTTGAAAACTGATATTCCTTCTACCTCAGCTTTTTCAGTCAAAATATTTCTTACTTCTCTTTCGATGGAAGGCAACAAAAGTCTGGAAAGCGAATCTTTAACTATATTTTCTTTTAATTCTTTCAACTCAGGATTCTTTCCAAAAAATTGAACACGAACAGTATTCTCAACATTTTCTAGTTTTGTTTCTTCAAAATTTATAGAAATATTTAAAATATCTTCTTTCTCTCCACGATTAATAGCAAAAATTCTGTGCGATGGCATTTTCGCAACAGGCTCAGTATAATTATAATAGTCAACATATACTTTTTTCTCGTCAAGTTCTTTAGCTTTCTTTGTTTCCTTAGAAGTTAAGATTCCGAATTTTTGCATCTCTTCTCTTATTTTTTCTCTATACTCTGGTGTCTCAGAAATTTGTTCTGCAAGAATAAGTTTTGCACCTTCTAATGCCTCAGCAACTGTTGGAACTTCTTCCGTAATAAATTCTTCTGCTTTTTTGTTCAAATCCTCCAATGATTTTGCCAACATAAAAAATACAGACAAAGGTTCAAGACCTTTCTCTTTAGCAACATCAGCCTTAGTTTTCTTTTTCTTTCTATATGGAAAATATAAATCTTCAACTTCTTGGAGTTTTTCGGATTCCATTATGGACGCTTGAAGTTCAGGTGTTAGTTTACCTTGTTCTTCTATAAGTCTTATAACTTCTTCTTTTCTATCTCCTAAATTCCTCAAATAGTTTACTTCAGTCTGAATATTTTCTATTTGAACTTCATCAAGACTCCCAGTAACTTCTTTTCTATACCGAGATATGAATGGAACTGTCGCACCTTCATCAAGTAGCTCCAATGTTTTTCTGATATTTTCAACAGATATTCCAAGACTTTTACTTACTTTCGCTAATATTTTTTCCATTAATTTAATTCCTTACCTTCCTAAGACTTTTTTTTTATTTTATTTTTTATTTTATTTTTTATTTTATTTTTTATTTTATTTTTTATTTTATTTTTTATTTTATTTTTGCTCCAAATATTTTTGTATAATTTCTTTTGTCTTTATAATTATTTGATCCACTGTTAGTCCATCAGGTTCAACAGTATCAAGAATTTCAATTTGCATATTGCCTTTATTAGGGAGATTTTGGTTGAGTGGCATAAGTTCAAAAGCACCTTTAAGTCCAAAAACCACAACTGGGACATTTACTTCTTTAGCAATTATCGCAAAAGATTTTTTAAATTCTTGAAGTTCTCCATCACGGGTTCTTGCACCTTCTGGAAAAATAACAACATTATTTCCATCTCTCAAAACTTTCGCAACAATTTTTAATGTATCTTTTATATTTCTATTCATGTCTATTACTATTACGTTGGCATTTCTAGCAAACCACTTTCTTGCTGAAGTTTCAAATTGCTCAGATATAGCAAGATAATAAGTTTTCTTCTTAAGCTTTCCTTTTAAAAACTGTGAGAAAGCAAAAGCGTCAACCAAAGCCTGATGATTACCAGCAAAAATAACTGGTCTATCACGAGGAATTTTTTCAGCCCCTTTTTTATGAAGTCTTAAATGAAATCTGAAATAAGGTTTTAACAAAAATAAATTTAACATATGACTGATCAAAGAATTTTTTGGCATCTCAAAATCAACTGGTTCATTTAAAATTTTCTTCCAATCAATTTCAACTTCCTTAAATTCCCCACCTTTATTTTTTATGAAGTCTGCCATATCACGCATAAGTTTTATTTCGACAAAATCAGTCTCAGAAATATTTATTCCATAAGTATTTTGAATGTAACTTATTAACTCAACATTATCAAGAGAGTCCATTCCTATATCTATTTCAAGATGAGAGTCTGGAGTTATTTCTGCTTCTGGATGAAGTTTTTGAATATGTTCCTTTAGTTTAAAATATTCTGAAGTCTCTATATAATTGCTTACAACTTTCTTTTCTCCAGAATCTCCACCTTTTACAAGAGCAGCAAGTTTGAATCTCTGAACTTTTCCTAATTTTGTCTTTGGCAATTCATGAGATAAAATTCTCGTCTCCAAAATCTTCCTGTAATTTGGTGCTTCAACATTATACTTATCTATAATCTGCCACTTTAGAGCTTCTTTTATATTAACTATCCCTTTTGATTTTGCAAGTTCAAAATCTGGAAAAATAAGAGCCATCAAATGATTATTATTTTCTATAACTGCAAC
>JBOFDW010000110.1:0-3076 GCA_051647385.1 Fusobacteriaceae bacterium | reverse complement strand
TTCTTCTCGCTCAAGTTCGTCCACAAATATTTTTATATCATCAACTTTTTTCAAAAATCTACTTTTTTCTTTGTTCTCAAAAAATTTCATAAAATTCCTTTAAAATAGATTTTCTCCCAAATTTTAATATTTTATTTTTTTTATATTATTTTTTTTATATTTCAATTTTTTCGCTTCCAAAAATATTTGAATTTTTTATTTATCTTATTATAAAATATTTTTTTGCCATTCCATAAAGTTGTGGCTCAATACCAATAAAATTTATAAACTTTTCGCAAATATTTTTCTTGCTCTTTAAATTACTAATATTATTATTAATTTTATCTTGACTATTTTCTCCAGAATATTTTTCGTCACGAATACATTTTATCAAAATATTTTTTGGTGTATGAACCATATTTATAAATTCTATAATCTGAGTTTTGTATCCGCAAAGCTCCATAATATTTCCACGAAAAGCATCCGTCAAAAGTGCCGACAAATTTTCTTTCAAAATTCCATGTGAAATTATCGGCTCAAAAATTTTTGAAAGCTCGCTATTTTTATTTCCAGATATTTTTTCATTGAACTCATGCTGACAACATGGCACAGCAAGAATTGCTTTTGCTCCAAGCTCCAAACCTTTTGTCAAAGCAAAATCTGTTGCGTTATCACAAGCGTGCAAAGAAAAAATTATGTCTGCATTTTTAAGCCTAGAAAAATCTTTTATATCTCCGCACAAAAATTCCAGTTTATCAAATTTATATTTTTTAGCAAGTTCAGAACATTCATCGATAACATCTTGCTTCAAATCCAGCCCAATAATTTCAACTTCAAGTTTTCGCAAAAATTTCATGTAATAATAAAGTGCAAAAGTCAGATAAGATTTTCCGCTCCCGAAATCTATTATCTTAAATTCTTTCTGACCGTGAAATTCATCTATGACATCAGAAATAAACTCCAAATATTTATTTATCTGGCGAAATTTATTATAATAATTTTTATTTACTTGACCGTTTTTATCCATCACACCAAGATCAATTAAAAATTCTACTGGCTCGCCTTCTTTAATAATATAATTTTTCTTTTTGTCGTGTCCTTCAACTTCCAAAATTTCGCCGAGTTCTTTTTTGTTCACATGAAAATTATTTTTATTAGCCAAAATTATATACTCAAAATTTTTCGTGAAAATATTTATACTTTTAAATTCTGCCAAATTATTCTCAAAGAAATTTTGTAACTCAGAATTTATTTTATTTGAAAAATTTTTATGAAAAGCTTTTTTATCTTTAAAAGATTCACTCTGAAAAATATATTCAAATTTGTTATCATTTTTATTGGAGACTTTTTTTGCACTTAAAATAACTTTTTCAAACTCTGTCGTTTTAGAAATTGGTCGAGAAAAAATTGCCTTCACAAAATTATTCTCTTCAATATTTTTTTCTATGAGCACAATTAGTTCGCTCAAATTTTTATCCATAATTTTTTGTCTCCAATATTTTCTAAATTTTCTAAAATTTACTCTCTGCCCAAACCAGCACATCATAAATATCTTGTTGAATATATGGACTTTCCATTTTATTTTTTGCTTTGCACCAAACTTCTAAAAAAGTTTTATCATCACAATTCTTCAAAAATTCTACGGTTCTTTTTCTGAAGATAAAAACCAATTTAGATTTTTCTATAGAATAAATTATTTCAGCCCTATGTGAAAAAATAACTTCTTTATTAATTTTTTTCAAAGAATAAAAATTGCCCAAAATTTGATTTGAAATGCTTTTATCAATGTGCATAATTTTTCGCAAAATACTTGCCACAAAATCTAAGCTCAAATTTTTTTGAATTTTCCCGTATTCTTTTTTATCTTCAATTATATGAGGAATAAAAACATCCTCAAAGTGAAATTCAAAAAATGATTTCTCTTTTCTTATTATCAGTGCCAAAAATTCCACAGTGGAAATTTTTCTCTTAGAATCCAAATCCAAATAAATATCAGAACCAATATGCTCATAAATTGTATTTGTAACATCTTGAGAGTGCCCATAATTTATTACTCGATCAGAATATTTTGTATTCTCATTAAACTCCCGCAAAGTTTTGTGAGCTTCTTTTATAATTTCTTCAACGTGGGAATTAAAAAAAATCTGAATTAAATTTTGTTCTATCTCGGATCTTTCATGAGTATGATTTTGATTATTTTTATGATCCTGATAAATTTTTTCTACACAGTCATGCAAAAGTTTTATTATTTTTTTATTATTTTTATATGCGTCCAACAAATTATTTCCGCTCTTTTTTTTGAACTCATGCAAAAAAGTTAAATATGGTTCTTTAAATTTGCTCAAAATTTCTAGTTGAGATTTTGAAAGCACCATTCCTCTAGAAATAATTCTCTTGAAATCTATTAAATCAAAAAAAGTTATAATACCTTCTTTTCTAATTCCAATTGCATTCCATGTGCAAGTGAACGGAACGTATCCAAATTTTTTATCTGCAATCACAGCTACAAATTGTGCAAGACCTCCCCCCAAAGAATGTCCAGTCAAAGAAATTTTTTCCTTTGGAATTTCTAAATCTTTCACGTGCATCATATAAAAAGATTTTGCGTCGTCAAATTGTTTTGGTCGAAGTCCAATTCCAATTGCCAAATCATTTCCGACAAAATCTTTTATTGCTTCTTCAAATGGATAAAGTTCGCTTCCACGAAATGCAATCACAACATTTTCCCCATCGGTGAAAGATATTGCATAAAATCCATTGCTCTCTGTGAGATTTTTTAGACTAATATTTTTATCTCTTTTATATAGCTTTAAAATTTTCCATTTTTTTAATTCTCTATGAAAATATTTTAAAAAAAACGGTTCTCCAAAATTTGTCATAACTTTAAAATGTGTTGATAAAATTTTTTCTTTTTTTAAATCCGTCAAAGCCTCGAGAATATTTTGACCTTCATCTTCCTCGTGAAAATTTTTGTATGCAATCATGCTCAAAAAAAGATATTCTTTCTCCACCACTTGTGACTTCAATCTAATCACTCCTAAAATCCTAATAATGTCAGAACTAAATAAGTTATTCCTATTCCTAATATTGCACCAAG
>JBOFDW010000109.1:0-2701 GCA_051647385.1 Fusobacteriaceae bacterium | reverse complement strand
ATAATCATGTGACCTGTGCTACTGATTGGTAAAAATTCTGTTAACCCTTCAACCAACCCTAAAATTATTACCAATAAAATATCCAAAAAAATTTCCTCCTACAAATACCTATCTTCTTTCATCAAATAATTTTCCACATAATCTCGTACTCCGTCCTCCAAAGTTGTGAACGGAAAATTATATCCTACACGCACAAGTTTTTTCATAGAAGCCTCTGTAAAATATTGATACTTGCCTTGCAAATCTTCTGGCATTGGAATAAATTCTATCACTTTATCTGGATGAAGAATTGTTTCTGACATGAGATTATTTATCACGACAGTTTTTATCGCGTTGAAGGCGAGGTCTCCAAAAGTTCTTGCCTTACCTGTTCCCAAATTATAAATTCCTGACGGAGATTTTTTCAAATAAAAAAAATACAAAACATCAACTACATCTTTTATGTAAATAAAATCTCTAAGTTGCCCACCGTCAGAAAATCCTTCTTTGTGAGATTTGAAAAGTTTAACTTTTCCATTCTCCAAAAATTGATTATACGAATGAAAAACCATGGAAGCCATTCGCCCCTTATGATATTCTTGAGGTCCATATACATTGAAAAATTTTATTCCTTGCCACTGCCTTGGAGTTTTATCTTGCTTAAATGTCCAGTCATCAAAATATTTTTTTGAATATCCATATTTATTTAGTGGCATAAGTTTTGAATATTCATCTTGGTTCATATCATCATTATATCCTTGCTCGCCGATTCCATAAGTTGCAGCTGAAGACGCATATATAAATTTTATTTTATATTCTGTGCAAAAATGCCAAAGTTCTTTTGTGTACTCGTAATTATTTTTCATTAAGAAGTCGCCGTCAGTTTCAGTTGTGGCAGAACATGCACCCATATGAAAAATGCAACGCACTTTTTTTGCGTTATCTTCATCACGAAGCCAATCAAAAAGTTTATCTTTGTCAACCCAGTCCAAATATTTTCGCTTTCTAAGATTCAACCATTTGTCGCCGTCACGAAATTTATCCACAGCTATAATGTCAGTTATACCTTCTTGGTTTAGCCTCCAAATAATTGCACTTCCTATAAAACCAGCAGCACCAGTTACTATAATCATTTTTGCCTCCAAACATTTTTTCCTAACTAGTTATCCCATCTTCCCATTGGAGAAAGATAAGCACCGTAAGCAATATATAGAGCTTTTGCATTTACGTTATTTTTTTCCATGCTAGATTTTTTTTGCTGTTCATGAATTTTCACAATCGTATTCATTCTTGGTGAAATTTCTATGATGTACCAACTTTTAACATCAAAAAATTCATCTCGTTTAATAAACGTATTCAAAAGTTTTCTGATGTCTGTTATGTCATCTTCAGTTATGTCATCTTTTTTTGAAAGAGCAACAATTTCTGCCCACTCTTTATCTGTGGCAACTTCTTTAGAAATCCAAACAGATGGATTTGTCATCCTCTGAAAAGAATCTGAGACCATTTTTCTAACGAGACCTCTTCCATCTTTTATATTTTCATCCTTGAGAAAAAATTTTCTTGGCATTCCGTTAATATATCCGTTTAATATTTTGCTAAATCTTTCTGTAGCTTCGTTAGGTAACTCATCTGGTTTGCTTTTAAATTTTGCAAGTTCTTCAAAGAAAAAATAATCTGCTTGATTAAGTTTCCCTTGATCACGAAGGTAAAGCAAAGGATTATCATCTCCATACCATTCAGGAATTTGTGCATATTTTTTCATCTCTTCAGGAATAGTTTTTTCCCAGTTTGCCGCCTGTTCTTTTGTATAAACTTCTTTTACGTTCAAGGAACTACATCCTACAAATATTCCAAATGACAGAAAAGCAAAAAATTTCATTATTTTTTTCATGGTTCACTCCTTAATTACTCTTGCTCTCTACTTTCTTCCACAACATTTTTTATATTTTTTTCCGCTACCACATGGACAGTCATCATCAGGTTTTATTTTTTTTTGTGGCTCTTGCTCTTCTTTGGTTTTTACAACAACTTTAAATAAATATGAGCTCGCCTCTTCTTTTATAGTCTCGATCATTCGACCATACATTTCTCCAGACAAAATTTTATACTCTATAACTGGATCTTTTTGTCCGTAAGATCTCAAATAAATTCCTTCTCTAAGTGCGTCCAAATTTTTCAGGTGCTCTCTCCATCTTGCGTCAACAATTTCAAGCAAAATATATTTCTCAAGCCTTCTCATTAATTCAAAACCGTACTCTTTTTCTTTCTCTTCATACTTTTGTAAAATATCCAAAGTTAATTTTTCTGTATATTCTTCTATTGAACTACTTTTATAATCTTGAAGATTTTCTATTGAATACCCATATTTCTCATACAAAAATTCTGACAGACCTTTTATATCCCATACTTCTTTTGTATCTCCAACAAATCTTGATATAACAGCTGACTCAACAACACTTCGTATCATTCCGATTATACTTTCTTTTAGGTTATCTTTTTCCAGTGCATTATTTCTGCTATCATAAATAATTTTTCTCTGCTGATTCATTACATCATCAAACTCAAGCAGATTTTTTCTGATACCAAAGTTTCTAGACTCTATTTTCATTTGAGCACCTTTGATTGCATTGGTAATCATTCGGTGTGCAATTGGTTCTCCCTTTGGAAGCCCAAGTCTATTCATTACTCCTATCACTCTTTCAGAACCGAAAAGTCTCAT
>JBOFDW010000108.1:0-9379 GCA_051647385.1 Fusobacteriaceae bacterium | reverse complement strand
TGTTCGCTTAAACAAAGTCTGACGAGTCTTTTTTTCTCGCCCGATTTTTTTCGTGAATCTGACTATCATGTCAGTGATAATTATTTTTCGCTCTTGCAATGTTAAGTTCTCCAAAATTTTTCCGCCTCCTCAAAGTTTTATATCTAAAGTATAGCATGAAAGCTATGAAACTCCTAACCAAAAATATTATTTTGCTTTTTAGTTTTAATATTTTTTGTAAAAATATTATTGAAAATTTCAAAAATAATCTTCTTTTGTTTTTCGTGTGAAAATGGTATATCACGAAAAAATGCCTCTCAAAAAGCTTGGAATTTTTTAGGGCTGGTTTTATGGGGGTTGGTTTGAGGAAGTTTGTGTGTTTCGATGGACGCTTTAAGAACAAAACTCGCAAAGTCAACTATATGAGGAAAAAGTCAAGTCGCGATTAAGGGGTGTTAAACGGTTTTTGTGAACTTACGTTCATATAAAAAGTGAAAGTGTCTGTATGACCTCGTATGACGTGGTATTTTTCGTTTGGACTTTTTTTCGATGAAAATGGGAGGGGATTTTGGTTTGAAGGATGGTTTTTTGAGATTTAAATAATTAGAAAACTAAATTTTTTTGGTAAAGATAAAAAATTATGAGGGCTTATTGCTCGCCCTCAAACTTCTTCTCTGAAAATTTTGGAGGAGAATATTTTGATAATTTATTTTTGAAAGAATGAAACTTTTTTTGGTTGCATTTTAGATTATTATGTGATAAAATACTTTACGATTTGCGGGTGTGATTACCTACTATGAATAAAAACAATCAGGGGTGGATATGAAAATTATAAAATTATTAATTATGACTGCGACTATAATAATTGCTTCCACAGCAATTTTTGCAAAAGATTTCACATCAATTTCTGTGCAAGAGGAAAAATCAGTTTTTGAGCAAGAGAAAAAACCAACTTTTTCAAAAGGGTCAGATGTGCTCAGAATTGAATCTGTCGGTCAAGAGCTAGAATATTCTGACAGAAGAACTCCAGGAGATATGGAGCCAAGTTCAGACGGAACACCTTCTGGAGCGGCAGCAGACTTAAGTTTAACAACTAGTGTTACATTGGAATACCAACTTTGGACATTTGATCTGGAAGCAACTTCAAACTGGGTTGTATATCGTGCAGATTATGTAACTCATATTCAAAACGATCCTAACGATCCAAGTAAAGGTACAACAGTTTCTTCAAGAAAAATGGAAAGAGACGATGGGTCCATTACTCTTTCTGCTGAGAGGGATTTTGGAGTAGGAAGATTTCATTATTCTATTGGATCAGCTTGGGAGCACACTCCTTCTTATGATCAGTTTATATTATTGACAACTGCTAGATACGGGATATATTCTGCATTGGTAAATCCTCGTTACAGTAGAGCTGACTCATCTAGTATAGTTCAAAATAATCAAGACTTTTATGTATTAGCACCAAGAAATTCAGTTGGTCTCGAGATAGTTCCAGTTCAATTAACTGTGTTGAAAACTTCTATGGGAAGTTTTTCCGTAGCATACTTTGCTGATATTGCTGCAGCTAATGGGACACCATATGGAACTATTAATCAGCAAGTGAGATTATATTTCCCAGTTTATAGAAATCGTTCATGGAAAATAAATGGGGAGTACAGAGGAACTCTTAGCTTTGATACTATAGGTCATGACGGAAAAGCAAGGTATGGAAGAGGTCGGAATGCTGAACCATTCAAAGTAAATAGATTCTACGGATATGTAACTTATGAATTTGAAAATGGACTTGAAGTAAGATTTTACGGTCTTTATGAAGTTGGCTTATGGAAAAACAATCCAAATTATAACATACCTGACACAAAATCTAATCTATATGAAACAGGACTTAGATGGACTTATTATTTCTAATGAAAAATATAAAACTCCAGTAGATTTTATTCTGCTGGAGTTTTTCTTGTGTGATATAATTTAATTATAAGTAAAATATTTTTAGAGGAGATGGAAATATTATGAGAAAAATAATTTCTGTGTCCAGAAGGGCTGACGTTATCGCACAATCTTATCCAGAATTTTTGGCGAGCATTGAAAAAGGTTACATCGTTTTGCAAAATCCTTATTTTCCAGAGAACGAGTATACAGTTTCTCTTGCGGAAAAAGATGTTCATTCGTTTGTTCTGTGGAGTAAAGATTTTTCAAATTTCATCCGAAACCCTGAACCACTAAAAAAATTTTTGCTGTTTTTCCAATACACGATAAATATTTATCCGAAAAATATTGAGAATGTTATTTCTTTTGAAAGAAGCCTAGAAAATATTAAATGGCTGATAGAAAATTTTGGTGCAGAAAAAATCACGTTGCGATTTGATCCAGTTTTTTTTGTTGATGATGGACAAGGTAAAAATGCGTCTATGAAAAATCGGCTAGAAAAATTTGCGACTCTTGTTGATTCTGTCCGACAAATAACAAATGACAACTTGAGGATTGCAACTTCATATATAACACTAAACAAAAATATACTTGGGCAACTAGCAAAAAATAATATAAAAATTTTTGAGCTGGACGATTCTGAAATCACAAAATTTTTTGCAGACATGAAAAGTTTAGCCGATGAAAAAAATATTACGCTTTTTTCTTGTTCAGATACCAGACTTTTCCAAGCTGGAATTTCTCGGGCAGGATGTATCGACTCGCAAATTATAAATAAATATTCTGCGTTCAAATCTTCTATTTCAAAAGATTCCGCTCAACGGAAAGATTGCCTCTGCACAAAAAGTGTGGACATCGGAATTTATCCTTATCTTCGAGGCGGAAAAAAATGTGTTCACGGTTGTAAATATTGTTATGTAAAAGGTTCGGTTTAATTTTCTTTGGAAAATGTGGCTAAAAATATTTTTGTCAACTTTACTTACTGAAAGATTGTGGGTATAATAATAATGTAGATAAAAAAATTTGGAGGAGGCATTATAAATGAAAGAAGAAAGAAGAAATATTTTTTTTAAGCTAACAGATGAGAGAGTATCTAAAATTAAAGAAAATCATAAAAAAATTCATGATATTTGCAGGGATGCATTCCCTGAATTAATGTCGGCAACACCTAATACTGAAAAATATTTAAATTTATATGACCAAATTATTTTACCAAAAATAATTTGTGAAAATATAAAAGTTATATTTGAGAGGCTAAATATAGATTTGGATAAGTTTGATTTTTCTCTAGTTACATTTGAAAGTAACGTTGATTTAAGTAAAATGATATTTTATAAAGATTTGATTTTTGAAGGAACACAATTCCGTGGAAAAGTAAATTTTTACAATACTACGTTTAAGAAAAATGTGAATTTTTATTATACTAGATTTTTTGAAGATGCACATTTTTCTGAGACAACATTTAATAATACAGCTGATTTTTCTGTGGCATGTTTTGAAAAAAGAGCTATGTTTGAAAATTTTGAAGCTGAGAAGGGAGATTTAATCTTTTATTATCCCTTTTTTAAATCTGGATTTTACTTTAGTCCTGAAAAAGAAGTCAAATATTTGGAGCTTGATAGTCTCAGAAAAAATGAAAATGATTTTTTTAAGACAACAGAGGAAAAATATGATAAGATAAAAAACGCCTCTCGCCAAACTTGGAGACTATTAAAACATATAGCCATAGAAAATCATAATAAAATTCTTGCAAATAAATTATTGAGAAAAGAAATGTCAGCATATTGGAAAGAGCTAAAATGGTATGACATTGGTGACAGAATAATTTTGTTTTTTAACAAGTGGTCAAATAATTATGGTCTAAGTTGGGTTAGAGGAATTATTTTTACTCTTGTAACAGCTTTTATCTGTTTTTCACTATACTGGATTTCACTAAAAGATTTTACTCTAACATTTTGGGTAGAATATTTTAAATCTTTGAATCCTGTTTATAAACTTGCAATTGGAATTAATAATGTTCCAACAGTAATATTTTATTTACTCGAAAAAATATTTTTAGTGCTTGGAATTTTTAGAATAAATCAAGCCTTCAGAAAACTTAATGACAAATGGTGAAAAATTTTTTAGGGCAAATATTTTTCACGTGGGATTTTTTCTTGTGTGATATAATTAATGTAGATAAAAAAATTGAAGAGGAGGTATTTTTATGGAAAAGAAAATTTATGAATTTTTAAAAGATATTCAAAAAATTATTGCAACGTGCGAGAAAGAAATGTTTGATAAAACTGTTAAGTTTTCGGAATATTTAGATCGGAAAAATAAATTTGATATAGCAGAAATCATTGATAAATGTAAGGATAATAAATACACAGAGAATTTTTCTGTTACTAGAAGTTCTGATCTTTATATTTGGAATTGTGGGGAAGGCTCAATAGTAACTCCTAAAGGAATAAAATTCATAGAAGATTATGAGAATAATCTTGCTTACAATTAAAAACAGAAAAGGACTTGAAGGCTTATCGCTCGCCTTCAAACTTCTTCTCTAAAAATTTTCGAGAACCAAATAAAATTTTCAAGATAAAAATAATCTCAAACTCCTTCTCTAAAAATCCCAAAGAGGCAACCGCCTCTTTTTATATTTCAAGAAAAAGCTAGGTCAAAACTATTTTTTAATGGTATAATATAAAACGGATGAAAAAAATTTGGCTTAAATTTGATGAGAAAATTGAGGAGAAATAAATGTTTTTACCTACAACAAAATTAGAAATGGAAAAACTTGGCTGGCAGGAGCTCGACGTCATCTTGGTTTCTGGCGACACGTACATAGATTCTTCGTACAACGGAATTGCGGTCATTGGAAAATGGCTCGTGAAATATGGATTCAAAGTTGGGATTATCGCTCAGCCCGAAATAAATTCTGACGTGGACATTACCCGTCTCGGCGAACCAAAACTTTTTTGGGGGATTGGAGCTGGTTGCGTTGACTCAATGGTTGCGAATTATACTGCGACAAAAAGACGGCGACATCAAGACGACTTCACGCCCGGTGGCGAAAATAATCGGCGACCTGACCGTGCGTCAATGGTCTACACAAATTTGGTGCGGAGATTTTTCAAAAATTCTACGACTCCAATTGTTCTTGGAGGAATTGAAGCGAGCTTGCGACGTGTGACTCACTATGATTTCTGGAGCGACTCACTTCGGCGACCAATACTTTTTGACGCAAAGGCAGATATTTTATGTTACGGCATGGCTGAAAAATCTGTGCTGGAACTTGCCACGGCTTTAAAAAGTGGCGACGACTTCACCAACATCAAAGGGCTTTGCTACATTGCAAAAGAAAAGCAGGAGAAATATTTGGAGCTTCCATCTTATGAAACTTGCGTGAAAAATAAAGATGACTTCGCAAAATCATTTGAGATTTTCTACCAAAACTGCGACCCTATTACTGCCAAAGGAATTTGCCAGCAAGTTGGAGATAGATTTTTGGTGCAGAATCCACCAGCGGAAAATTTTTCAGAGAGCGACCTCGACGAAATTTATGGAATGAATTTTGAGCGTAAAGTTCATCCGTATTATGAAAAGGACGGCAAAGTTACAGCAATTGATACGATAAAAAATTCCGTGACGACTCATAGAGGTTGTTATGGCGAGTGTAATTTTTGTGCGATAGCTTTACATCAAGGGCGGACAGTTATTTCTCGTAGCGAAAATTCCATCATAAAAGAGATAGAGGAAATTTCTGCTGCGGACAATTTCAACGGAATAATTTCTGACGTTGGAGGACCTACGGCAAATATGTACGGCATTGAGTGCGAAAAAAAATTGAAGCTGGGAAGTTGTCAGGACAAGCGATGTATGTTTGAAGAAAGTTGTGCCTCGCTTCCGCAAAATCACAGCCGTCAAATAAATTTATTGAAGAAGCTTAGAAATATTCCAAAAGTCAAAAAGATTTTTATCGCGTCAGGAATTCGGTACGATATGATTTTGGAGGACAAAAAATTTGGCGAAAAATATTTGAACGACTTGGTTGAGTTTCATGTTTCTGGGCAAATGAAAATTGCGCCTGAACATACTGAGGATAAAATTTTGTCACTCATGGGAAAAAAAGGCAAAGATTATTTGGTTGAATTTAAAAATAAATTTAATGATATAAACGAGAGACTTGGGAAAAAACAATTTCTAACGTATTATTTAATTGCTGGACATCCGGGTTGCGACGAAAGCGACATGAAAAATTTGAAAAGATTTGCGTCAAAAGAATTGAGACTCAATCCTGAGCAGGTGCAAATTTTTACGCCGACGCCGTCAACATATTCTACGCTGATGTATTACACGGAAAAAAATCCGTTCACCAATAAAAGAATCTTCGTTGAAAAAGATGTTAACAAAAAACAGAACCAGAAAAATTTGGTGACAGAAAATAATTCTCCTCTAAATAAAATTAGACCTAAAAATATTACTCGTAGAATTATTACAGATAAAAATATAAATAAGAGCGAGAATATTTTGACAGAAAAAAATATTATTCTTCAAGAAGAAAAAGTTTTGCCTGAGAAAAAAGTTTTCACAGATAAAAATACTCACGATAAAAAAGTTCTAGGAAAAAATAGTCAGAATAAAAAAAATTATCGTGATAAAAATATTGCTGAGAAAAATAGCCATGAACAAAAATATTCTCATGAGAAAAATTTTGGAGAGAAAAAAGTTTTCACAAATAAAAAGTTTTCTGGAGACAAAAATTTCCATGAGAAAAAAAGTTTTGATAAAAATACTAAGAACGAAAGTTTTCAAGATAAAAAATTTCCTGAGAAAAGAGTTTATCAAGGAAAAAATATTGAGCGAGATAAAAAATTTCCAGTGAAAAATATTTCTGGAGATAAAAATTTCAAGAGCGAAAATACCAAAGATAAAAATATTCCTGAGAAAAAAGTTTTCTCAGACAAAAATAGTTTCAGAGATAAAAAAAATGTTTCGAGAGAAAATATTTCTGGGAAACAAAAATACCAAGATAAAAATATTCCTGCAAAATTTATTGGCAAAAAAAATCCTCACGAAAAATATTTCAAAAAAAAATAACTAGAAAAAATATTAGAGCAAAAAAATTAATGGAGGTACAAAATTGAAACCGATAGTAGCAATTGTAGGACGACCCAACGTCGGCAAGTCCACACTTTTTAATAAACTCGTCGGCGATAGAGTTGCAATAGTTGACAACGAACCGGGCGTGACCCGTGATAGACTTTATCGTGAGACCGAATGGAACGGACGGGAATTTATTCTCGTGGACACAGGTGGACTCGAGCCGAGAAATAATGATTTCATGATGACGAAAATAAAACAGCAGGCGGAAGTTGCCATGACAGAAGCCGACGTAATACTTTTTATCGTGGACGGAAAAGCTGGAGTGAATCCCCTAGATGAAGAAATTGCGACTTTGCTTCGTAAAAAAAGTAAGCCTGTGATTTTATGCGTAAATAAAATTGATAATTTCACATCGCAAAAAGATGATATCTATGATTTTTATGGGCTGGGATTTGAACACCTCATTGCAATTTCTGGTGAGCATAAAGTAAACTTGGGGGACATGCTGGACATTATTGCCACCCTCATCGAAAAAGTTGAGCTACCTGAAGAGGACAAAGAGTCGTTATATATTTCTATAATCGGGCGACCCAACGCAGGAAAATCTTCGCTGGTGAATCGTCTCTTGGGGGAAGAGCGTACAATAGTTAGTGAAGTGGCTGGGACAACTCGTGACGCAATCGACACGTTGCTTGAAATTGACGGCAAAAAATATACGCTCGTTGACACCGCTGGTATCAGACGAAAATCTAAAGTTGAAGAAAATCTTGAATATTATTCTGTGCTTCGTGCAATAAAAACTATAAAAAGATCTGACGTTTGTTTTTGGTTGTTGGACGGAAAAGAGGGATTGACCGAGCAAGACAAAAAAATTGCTGGTATTGCCTATGATGAAAAAAAGCCAATAATAATTGTCGTGAACAAGTGGGACATTATCGAAAAAGAAACTGGTACGATGAAACAGATGGGAGAAAATCTGAAGAACGAATTGCCGTTCTTGGATTTTGCACCGATAGAATTTGTGTCGGCACTCACTGGTCAACGGACTGGAAAACTTCTTGACCGTGCCGAAAAAGTTTACGCAGAATATACGAAGCGAATTTCTACTGGACTTCTCAACACCGTGATAAAAGATGCTGTCCTTGTGAATCCACCTCCAACTCGTAAAGGGAAACTTATCAAAATTAATTATGCGACGCAGGTTTCTTCTGCACCTCCAAAATTTGTTTTGTTCTGCAACTATCCTGAGGCGATACATTTTTCTTACTCGAGATATATCGAGAATAAATTGCGACAGGCTTTTGGGTTTGAAGGTACGCCACTAACAATTATTTTTGAGAGTAAAAATTCAGACTAAATATTTTTGAGAGTAAAATTTATACAAGCAAAAAATATTAGGAGATAAAATATGAGTGATAAAAATTTGCCAGAAATTTCCAAGCTGAAAAAATTTAACTACGAAAAATTTGCTAAAAAATTTACTGAGAGTTCTTTTTGGGATAAGCTGAAAAAGTTTGCTAAAAAAATTGGTGCGAATTTAGTTTATCACGCCCTCTTACTTTTTTACGTCTTTAAAAAAGATGGCGTGCCAACAAAAGATAAGGCTCTAATTATTGGTGGACTTGGATATTTAATTTCCCCCATTGATTTAATTCCAGATTTTCTTTTGTTCGGGTACACTGACGACGCAGGAATTTTGATTGCCATTGTAAAAGTTATGGGCAAACATATTGACGCAAATATTAAGAGTCAGGCTGTGGAAAAAATTCGGGAGTGGTTTCCAAAGTTTCAAGAGGAAGATTTGAAGTTTTAGAATAAATTTTGGAGGGGGTTTTTTGTGGCTAACAATAAACCAAAGTATCAAATTTTTGTTTCATCAACTTTTATTGATCTAAAAGAAGAAAGAGAAAAAGTTTCTTTTGCAATTTCTAAGCTTGGATATATTCCTGCTGGTATGGAATTATTTAATGCAGGAAAACCTCAATGGGAAACTATAACAGAAAGCATTGATGAGTCAGATATTTATATTCTTATACTTGGTGGTAGATACGGAAGTATCTATCCAGGCACAGAAATAAGTTACACTCAGCGTGAGTATGAATACGCTGTTGAAAAAAATATTCCAAGATTTGCGGTTGTGTTGGACGATAAATTTATAAATCAAAAAGTTTTAGACGGTGAAAAGAATGGAGACCCAGAAGAAGATTTTCGAGAGACTAGTAAGGATGAGAAAAAAAAGAAGAAGTATGAGCAATTTAAAAAACTTGTAAAGTCTAAAGTTATTGAACCAGCAAAAAATATTTCAGATATTAAAAGTGGAGTTCTTGCAAATATTTCTACCACGATAATTGATCATGAAGATGACTTGAAAGGTTATAGCAGAGAAAGT
>JBOFDW010000107.1:0-12876 GCA_051647385.1 Fusobacteriaceae bacterium | reverse complement strand
AAAAAAAATCTAGTGATGAAGCAAAACTTCCAAATATAGTTTTGGGGCTTGGAGCTGGGAGTGGAATTTACGAAAATTCTAGCGGAATTCCAAATAGAATCTATGAGCTTGAAAGCGAGCCAAATGCAGCTTCTTTTCAATGGTATGCAATCGTAAAATATTATTCTTTTAGCTTTGTGGGATCAGAAATCACGTATAATGTTTATAAGAACGATTATGTTAGCACAGGTTTAGTTGGTTGGCTCTATAATGGTTATGATGTTAAGCCAGAAAAAATGAAAGAAGGGTATAAAACTATTCATGAGAGAGAATTATCTCCTATGGCTGGTGTTACAGTAACTTTTCCACTTGGACAAAAATATGTGGAACCATATGTTGCTCTTGTTGGTGGTCCAAAAGGAGCACAACTTCGGGGTACGCTTTCATTCCCATATAGCCCTTTTAGAGGTCTTTATTTTACGCCATATATAACAGGGAAATTTTATACAGATGAATTTTCAAATTATTATTTTGGTGTTACAGAGAGTGAGCTTGGAGGAAAGTTAACTTCTACATATGATTTGAACAGCGGATATGAACTTATTGGTGGATTAAATATTATGGCTTTTGTGAATGAAAATCTTGGTTTCAACCTTTCTGGTCGAGCACTTGCATTTTCAAAGGAGATAAAAGATTCTCCAATTGTCCGTGACCAAAGTTATACTACAACTTTTTCCTTGAGCATGTTTTATAATTTCTATTTCTAAAATTTCAAAAAAAAAAATTAAGAAAAATCATCAAAATATTTTGAGGAGTTGAGAGCTTTGATAAAAAAAATGTCTCTGTCAATTCACGACAGATTCCAAATTGAGATTGACTCTATTTATGATTTTAAAACAAACAAGGAAAATTTGGAAATTGATATGTACCTATTTTTTCCAAAAAGTTTGAATGTAAATTCACTGACATATCCAAAAGATAATTTTTATAGAAACATAAAAAAATATATTAGGTATACTGGTCGAGAACTTTCTGTACTGGATTTTGAGGCAGCAAAATCAGAGGTTGATAGAATTGGTGCTATCCGCGAGGATAAAAAATTTGAGAGAGAAGTTCGAGAATTTGTTTGTAGCATTGAAGAAAGTTTTGCGCATTATCTTTTGCAGATAAAAAAAGAAACTATAAATGAGCAGCTAAACACACTTTATACTTCGTTCACTGAGATAATATTATATTTTAGAGAGAACTTAATTTTCATAAATAGAGTAGAAGAGCTAAATCAAGTGGATGAGTATATAGTATTTTTTTGTAAGCAACAGATATTGGAGCTATTATATAAATTCAACGAAGAAATAGACTCAGAAGTTAGTAATAAGATTTTGGAGTTCATTGAGAGATCAAAAATTATGTCAAAAGTTGAAGACTTGGATGATTATATCAGCCAACTAAATGTTATAAAAAAATATGTTCACAGCCCTTTATTTTTACATTGGTTGAGAAAAACCGATGGAATTATTGCTCGTCAAGTTATTGATAGTTTGATTTCTTTTATACTAATTCTTGCCAGCACAGTTGTTGTAGTAACTCATCTCAATCAATCAGGCGTAAAATATATTGGAGTAATTGCAATAGTTTATGTTCTTAGAGATAATTTAAAACAATTTATACAAATGCTACTTAACAAAAAATTTTTAACAAGCGTGTCAGACTTTATGACTAAAATTTATGCGTCAAAAACCAACACAAAAGTTATTGCGATAGTGAAAGAATTTTGCGAAATTTTTACGGATATTTCAGTCCCAAAAAATATTCTGAAAGTTCGGGACAAGCATAGTAAAGTTAGAAGAATAGAAGAAGATGTGATACACTACAGAAAAATTATTGCACCGATCAAAAAACATGACCACCAAAAGCTAATAAAAGACCTAACATTTTTTGATGTAAGTCATTATCTTAACCGAATGGATGACCCAGAAGATGCAGTTTTTTCTTCAGTTAATCAAAAAATTCTCAAGACAACTTACAGTCGAGAATATCATCTGAATTTTGTGGCAAAAATTCGTGATGGAAAAAATACAAGATATCAAGGATTTGAAGTTGTGCTTGACAGAAATGGACTTATAGAAATTGTTGAAAAATAATATCAAGGGAGATTTTCATGGAGTTTAAAAAATTGTTGGAGAAGACACCTCTTATTGGAGCATTAAAAAATATGGATAACTTGGAAACAATACTAAAATCAGATTCCAAGATAATTTTTTTGCTATGTGGAGATATTTTAACCATAGAAGAGACAACTCGCCAGATTCGTGAGGTTGGTAAAATTTCTTTCATACATATAGAGCTTGTGGATGGACTTGATTCACGAGCAGAAAAAACAATAGATTTTTTGAAGGAAAATAGTTATGCGGATGGGATAATTAGCACTAAACCTAATATGCTAAAATATGCCAAGAAGAAAAATTTTTTAACAGTCCAGAGATGTTTCTTACTTGATTCTTTGTCTTTTGAAAATTCTAAGAAGGCAATAAAAGAAGTTACACCAGATGCAATAGAAATTTTACCTGGGGTGATGCCCAAAATTATAAAAAAACTTGCGAAAGAACTTTCAGTCCCACTTATTGCTGGCGGGCTTATCACTGATATAGAAGATGTAGAAACTGCAATAAAAAATGGTGCAGCTGGAGTTTCCAGCACAAATTTAGAGCTCATAAAAAATTATTATAAAAATTAATCTTATATTAAATATAAAAAAGTGAGCAAAATAATTTTGATCACTTTTTTATTATGCTTTTATTTTTTGTAAAACTTATATCTCAAAAGAGATTTTTTGAGTCGTGATTTTTTTGTTGCGTTTTGTAAAAAATTTCTCTTTAATATTTCTGCAAATTTTCAAGAATTTTTCCTAACGAGAGCTACTCCATCCCCAAAAGGAAGCAAAACAACATCATGATTTTTATATAGAAAATCTATGAAGAGATCCAAATTTTTCACAATAGTTTTGAATCGCTTTGGATATTCCTTGTAAAGATAGCCTCGGAACATTATGTTGTCAATAAAAATTATTCCATTATCAGACAAAAGTCTATAGGACTCGTCAAAAAACTTTTGATACTGACCCTTCGATGCGTCAATAAAAATAAAGTCAAAAGTTCCAGAAAATTTTGGGAGAACATCGGTTGCATCACCAAAAATCAATTGCAAATTTTTCTTGCCAAATCCTGCCAACTCAAAATTTTTTTCTGCAAGTGCAAATCTTTCTTGGTCAATTTCAATAGTTGTAAGTTTTTTATCAGAGGATTTTGATTCAGATAGCATAATAATTCCAGAATAACCAATGGCAGTCCCAATCTCAAGAATATTTTTGAAGGAATTTTGTCTGACCAAAAACTTTAAGTACTCAGCTACTTCTTTTGAAACAATGGGGATATTATTTTGCTCAGCGAAAATTTCCAGCTCATTTATGAGCTCAGATTTTTTTTTGGACTCAATTTTTTTCGCAATATATCCGTTTGCATCTCTTAGCTCTTCCAACATAAAAATTCCCTCTCTTCAAAACTTTCTCTCAAGATTTTTTTTTCTAAATTTTATTTCTTAAATTTTCTTCTCTCAAAAAATTTTTTGGCTCTAAATTTTCAACTTTTTTTCACAAGCTTTATTATATAAAAGCTGTCCAAAATTTCCTCTGTATAATCTATCTGAAATCCACCGAGTCTATCATATTGACCGCCAATATTTTCTGGCATAAATATTTTCACGGGCTCAAAATTTTTGTGCTCGCCAAGAAATCGAGCTATATTTTCTGTGTTTTCTTCGTCCATAATTGTGCAAGTGCTATACACCAATTCCCCACCAACTTTTAAAACTTCTGCTCCAGCAGTCAAAATTTCATATTGAAGGTCAGCAAGTGTCAAAATATTTTCCTGTTTTTTACTATAAAGAATTTCGGGTTTTTTTCTCAAGACTCCATACCCAGAACAAGGTGCGTCTATCAAAATTTTATCAAACTTTTTTCCTTGAAAAACAAGTTTACGTGCATCCATTTTTATTGGCTTAATAATAGTTGAACCAGTTTTTTTAGCATTATCTTCTATGAGTTTTAATTTGTGCGGATAAATATCAAATGCCAAAATTTCGCCCTGATTATTCATGAGCTCAGCCATAGCCACAGCTTTTCCTCCCGGAGCACTGCAAGAATCTATAACCGAATCGTTTGGTTTTGGATCTAAAATTTTTGCACATAAAAATGACGAGGCATCCTGCACAAATATTTTGCCTGACTTAAATTCTTCCGAGCTCAAAAAAATTCCAGAGTCAAGATAATATACAGTTTCAACTTTTTTGATAATATTTATTTTATTCTTCATAATCAGAGATTCAAATTCTTGTTCGCTATATTTTAAAGTGTTTACTCTAAAACTTGTGTATGGAATTTTTTTCATTGACATTAAAAATTTTTCAGTATTTTCAGCGTATTTTTTTTGAGCAAGTTCATAAAACCATAATGGGCAAGAATATAAAATATCCAACTGATTTTTATCTCTAAGCTCTTTCATGTCATCAGATTTAGACCGCTGGTATGACCGCAACACCCCATTTATAAATTTACCGATTGCCTCACCAAATTTTTTCTTGGCAAGTTCAGTTGCTTCCCAAACAATTCCAGTCTCGTCGCTCTCCATAAAAGTCATCTGATAAAAAGAAATTCTTAGAAGCTCACGAAGCCAATCTTTTTTTATTTCTTTTATTCTCTTATTTATTAAATAATCTAATAAAATTTCATTTCGAATAACACCATAAAAGATTTCTGTCAAAAAATTTTTCTCACCTTTTGTGAGAATATTTTTTTTGAAAAATTCATCCAAAGCTATATTTGAATATTTACCATTACGATATTCTTTCAAAACTTCAATACCTTTTAGCTTCACGCTCATTATTTCTCCTTAAAAAACTTTGTAGAGCTCATCACTCTCTGGCTCAGAAATTTTTTCTGTACTGCCATCTTTCTTTATAAATAATTTATCTTTAGAGTCAGTAAAATTTCCTATGCAAAAACTTTTTATATTATTTTGCTCGTATAGGCTTATTAATTTATCGCAGTCTTTTTTGTCTGTAATAACCAACATAGTCCCGCTGGAAATTAATTTCATAGGACTAATATAAAAATGTTCACAGATTTTTTTTGTTTCATCAGCCACAAAAAGTTTGTCCTCAAAAATTCTGATACCAAGTTTATAATACTCTGCTATCTCCCAAGTTGCACCAAAAAGTCCGCCCTCAGTCACATCGTGCATTCCTTTTGCCAGATTATTTGCAATAACACCATCTTTTACTACGCTTAACATATCTAGATATTTTTTTGCTCGTCCAACAAATTCAGCTCCAAATTTTTGCTCAAGCTCTTGCTCTTTTTCAGAGGCAATAATTCCAGTTCCTTCTATTCCAATTCCTTTCGTGATAATAATAGTGTCGCCATCTTTCGGCTTTGAAAAAAGTTTTAGATCGGATTTTTCTCCGATACCAATAGCCGTACAAGAAACTATAATTCTATTCACAGCCGAAGTTATTTCTGTATGACCGCCCAGTATTGACATATTTAATTTGTCACATTCGGTCTGAGTTTCTTTTATAATATTTTCTATCTCAAATTTTGATGTGCCTTCTGGAGCCAAAATAGTTAGCATAATTCCGGTTGGACTCACACCAGCGGTTGCGATATCGTTTGCATTTATATGTAAAGCAAGTTTTCCAACAGATTTTGTGGCTCCAGTTATTGGGTCAGAAGAAAGATATATAATTTTTTCTCCGCTAACTTCTATCGCTGCACAATCACCACCAATTTCTGGGTTCATCAAAACTTCTGCTCGATTATTTTTTATATTTTTTAATATCAAAGAACGTAGGTCTGATATGGTAAGTTTACCTATTTTCATTTTACTATCCTCCTGATTTTGCTTCAAATTACCTTAATAAATATTGTAACTTGTTTTTCAATTTTATGCTAGCCCTTGGATTTGATAAAGTCATAAAAAAAATTATTGACAAAATAAAAAAAATGTAATAAACTATTTTTATGGTATTAGCAGTCTAATGAGTTGACTGCTAATAAATGGCAAAAAATCTCTTTAGGGAAAAGGAGGCGAAGACAGTTGAATGAACGAGAAAAGATGGTTCTCAATGCAATAGTAAATTATTATTTGACATCTGGTGAAGTCATAGGTTCTAGGGCTCTCGTTAAAAAATACGGGATAGATTTTTCTTCAGCAACAATCAGAAATGTTATGTCTGACCTAGAAGACGGAGGCTATCTTGCAAAAACTCACACATCTTCTGGGCGTATACCAACAGATCAAGGTTATAGATATTATTTGAGCGAGTTGCTCCAGATAGAAAAATTAACCAAGCTCGAAAGAAATAATATCGAGATGGCTTACGAAAAAAGAATGAGTGAGTTGGACGCAGTTTTTGAGCAGACATCAGCACTACTGTCAAAGCTAACTTCTTATGCAGGGATAGTTATTGAGCCTGACCACACGAGGGAAAAAATAAAGAAGATTGAGTTAGTACATATTGATGACCACCTTATAATGGCAGTTGTTGTTATGGATAACAGAGCTATCAGGACAAAAAAAATTCACTTGGAGCAAAAACTTTCCAGAGATGACACGGAAAATATTTCTCGAGAAATAAATGAGAAGTTAAAGAACAATGAATTTACAGACAAAGATTTAAAGAGAATGTTTTCTAAAACTGGAAACTATGACGGACTTTATGAGGCTGGAGCAGTTATTGAAAATGAAATCTACCAAGATGTTGAAGGTAAATTATTCTTGAATAATGCGCTTGGAATAATTGATACCCACGGAGAAGATGCAACAAAAGTCATGCAGCTCTTGGAGAGCGACAAAGATATCAAAAATATTTTCGAAGAGCTCGTCAAGAATAAAGAAAAAAATTATGGAGTTGTTAACGTAATCTTTGGCGATGAAATAAATGTTCAGGGCTTAGAAAATTATAGTTTCGTTTACTCTCGCTACAAAGTTGGAGGTTCAGATGGGATAGTCGGTGTTATTGGTCCAAAAAGAATGGCATATTCTAAGACGATGGGTCTCGTAGAGTATGTTGCAAAAGAGGTCAACAAAGTTATAAATAAAATAGATGAAAAGGATGATGAGAAGTGACGGAAAAAGAAAAAGATGCTCAGGTTGAAGAAAATTTTGACGATGTTATTCAAGAAGAGTCAAAAAATAATGATACTAGCAAAGATGAGCAAAATAATTATGAGCAAAAAGAAGTTTCAGAGCTTGAAAAATTAACAATCGAAAACGAAAAGTTAAAGGCACAAGTTATTAATCTCGAGGGAGATTATTTGAGAAAAAATGCTGAGTTTCAAAATTTTAAGAAGAGGCTTGATAACGAAATGACGGAGCTTAGAAAATATGCAGCAGAAAAAGTTATCATAAAACTTTTGGACAACGTGGATAATCTTGAGCGAGCCATTGCTGCTTCAAGCGAGACAAAAGATTTTGAGTCGCTGATAAAAGGTGTCGAGATGACTCTTGGTCAGATGAAAGGGATTATGGAGTCTGAAGGAGTTGAGGCAATAGAATCTGAAGGAGCAGAATATAATCCAGAAGTTCATCATGCAGTAGCAGTTGAAGATAGCCCTGAGCATGACAACGATAAAGTTATTCAAGTTTTTAGTAAGGCGTATAAAATGAAAGAAAAAATTATTCGACCAGCAATGGTAAAGGTTTGTAAAAAATGTTAAGAGTAAAAAATGAGAGGAGGTCTTAATAATGAAAAATTATACAATACTAGATATAACAAAAGATAAAAAAGGAGTTATAAAAAAGGTGATAACGACTACTGGAACTTTTCCTAAAGAAAAAATTGCAGAAGAAATTGAATCCGGAATAGCAAAAGCTCAAACTAAAAAAGGAATAGAGGTAATAAGTGTTGAAGGAAAATTTCTTAGAACTGTTCCTAATGACAAAGAAAAGGATAATCTTGAAGAGCTTTAAGTTAGTTACAAAAATAATGAATTTTAAGTAAAAAATAAGAAAAAAATAAAACATGGAGGTAAATTTAAATGTCAAAAATTATTGGAATTGATTTAGGAACAACAAATTCATGCGTGGCAGTTATGGAGGGAGGTTCATTCACGATAATCCCAAATGCTGAAGGAGCTAGAACAACTCCGTCAGTTGTAAATATTAAAGAGAACGGAGAAATAATCGTAGGAGAAATAGCAAAAAGACAAGCTGTAACAAATCCTACATCAACAATTTCGTCTATAAAAACCCACATGGGTTCAGACTACAAAGTTGATATATTTGGAAAGAGCTACACTCCACAAGAAATATCTGCTATGGTTTTAAAGAAACTAAAAAAAGATGCTGAGGCATACCTTGGATCACCTGTAAAAGAAGCGGTAATAACTGTGCCAGCATATTTTACTGACGCACAAAGACAAGCGACAAAAGACGCTGGAGCTATTGCAGGTCTTGAAGTAAAAAGAATTATCAATGAACCAACAGCTTCTGCTTTGGCTTATGGACTTGAAAAGAAAAAAGAGGAAAAAGTTTTGGTGTTCGATTTAGGTGGAGGAACATTTGATGTCTCTATTCTTGAGATAGCTGATGGTGTCATAGAAGTTTTGGCAACAAACGGAAACAACCACTTGGGTGGAGATAATTTTGATGATGTAGTAGTTCAGTGGCTAGCAGATGAATTCAAAAAAGATAATGGAATAGATTTGAGAAACGACAAGATGGCTCTTCAAAGACTAAAAGATTCTGCTGAAAAAGCCAAGAAAGAATTATCCTCTATGATGGAGACGCCAATTTCTTTGCCGTTTATCACAATGGATGCAAGCGGACCAAAACATTTGGAGACAAGACTTACTCGAGCAAAATTTAATGACTTAACAAGAAATCTTGTTGAGGCAACACAAGGTCCAACTAAGACAGCTCTTCAAGATTCAGGACTAAAACCAACTGAGATCGATGAGATTTTGTTGGTTGGAGGTTCTACAAGAATTCCTGCTGTGCAAGAATGGGTTGAATCTTTCTTCGGGAAAAAACCTAACAAAGGAATAAATCCAGATGAAGTGGTTGCCGCTGGTGCTGCTATTCAAGGTGGAGTTCTTATGGGAGACGTAAAAGATGTTCTTCTGCTTGATGTAACTCCTCTATCACTTGGAATAGAAACCGCAGGTGGAGTTTGTACAAAAATAATAGACAAGAACACAACTATACCAGTAAAAAAATCTCAAGTATTCTCAACTTATTCTGATAATCAGCCAGCCGTTACTATAAATGTTTTGCAAGGTGAGAGAGCAAAAGCTGCTGACAATCATAAGTTAGGAGAATTTAATCTTGATGGGATTCCACCAGCTCCAAGAGGTGTCCCTCAAATAGAAGTTACTTTTGATATTGACGCGAATGGAATTGTTCACGTTACTGCAAAAGATTTAGGAACAGGCAAAGAAAATAAAGTTACAATATCTGGTTCTTCTAACCTATCTGCTGATGAGATAGAAAAAATGAAAAAAGATGCTGAAGCTCATGAAGCTGACGACAAAAAATTTAAAGAACTAGTTGAGGCAAGAAACAGAGCTGACATGCTTATAATGTCTACTGAAAAAACTTTGCAAGAACACGGAGCTAAAGCAACAGAAGAAGAGAAAAAAGCTATCGAGGCTGCTCTTGAAGAACTTAAAAAAGTTAAAGATGGAGAGAGCAAAGAGGCAATAGATAAAGCTGTGGAAGAACTTTCTAAGGTTAGTCATAAATTGGCTGAAGAAATTTATAAAGAAACTCAACAGCAAAATGCTCAGCAAGGTGGAGCAGAAGGATCAAACGGAGCAGGAGAAGATTCTAATAAAAAGAATGGCGATGATGTTTCAGAAGCAGAAGTAGTGGACTAATATTTTGGAAGAGAGGATTTGTCAAAAATGGCAACTAAAAAAGATTATTATGAAATTTTAGAAATTAGTAAGGGAGCTTCTGAGGCTGAAATAAAAAAAGCTTATAGGAAACTTGCAATGCAATATCATCCAGATAAATTTTCTCAAGCGTCTGATTCAGAGAAAAAAAATTCTGAAACAAAATTTAAAGAAATAAACGAAGCTTATCAAGTTTTATCAGATCCACAAAAAAAACAGCAGTATGACCAATTTGGTCATGCTGCTTTTGAACAAGGCGGAGGAGCTGGAGGAGGCTTCGGTGGTTTTGAAGACCTTGGAGATATTTTTGGTTCTTTCTTTGGAGGGTCAGGATTTGGTGGCAGCAGTCAGAGAAGAAGAGGACCAGCTTCAGGAGATGACCTTTCTTATCAGATAGAAATTACACTGGAAGAAGCTGCAACTGGTTGTGAAAAGACTGTAAAGTATAATAGAAACGGAAAGTGCGGAACTTGTCATGGTACTGGTGCAAAACCTGGAACGAAAAAAGCAAAGTGTTTCAAGTGTGGAGGAAAAGGTCACACTGAAACTATTCAAAGAACTATGCTTGGTAATTTTAAATCTCAGCAAGTTTGTGATGCGTGCCATGGAAGCGGTGAAGTTCCAGAACATAAATGTGAAACTTGCCACGGAAAAAGAGTAGTAAGAGAAACTGTTGAGAGAAAAATTAAAATTCCAGCTGGAATAGATTCAGGACAAAAATTAAAAATGTCTGACCTTGGTGAAGCGAGCATGGAAGGTGGAGACAATGGAGACCTTTACATTCATGTAAGAATTAAAAAACATGATTTTTTTGAGAGAGACGGTCATGATTTATATTGTCAAATTCCTATCAGCTACTATACTGCAACAGCTGGCGGAGAAGTTGAGGTTCCAACTATAAGTGGAAAGAAAACTATAAAAATACCAGAGGGAACTCAGACAGGAAAAAGATTCAGCATGAGGGATGAAGGTATGCCGAGTATTCATAGTGGAAGAAAAGGTTCGCAAATAGTTGAAATTATTGTTGAGGTTCCAGTTGGATTAACACCTACACAACTAAAACTTCTCAAAGAATTTAATGAATCATTAAATGAAAAAAATTATAAGAACAATAAAAAAGGATTTTGGAAAAGTCTTTTCTCATAAAATTATTAAAGAAGGTCATGAATGAAGAAAATTTTTTTTACGGCGGTTATGCTAATTTTTATCAGATGTTCTCCAACAAATACACCGTGGAGAGAAGAGATAGAGCTTGTGAATAATTGGGACAAAATCCAAGTGGGAGATGTGATTATAAAGAATAAGACAATCCATCCTCTTGAATGGTACGCCCATATTGGAATTGTGATAACACCAAATACCGTCGCAGATTTTCCTCAGCCCTTTGCAGGGTATCAAGAAACATATTATAAATATTGGCTCGACGATAAAAATAACAGAAAAGTCGTCGTGATGAGATACAAGGGGATGACAGATGAGTTAAGAGAATTAATCAAGAAAAATTCTAAGGCAATAGAAGGAATACCTTATGTTGTTTGGTTCAAAAAAGAAGGAACAGAGTCGACGTATTGTTCAAAATATGTTTGGTATTTGTTTTGGAAGTCTGCAAAAGATTTGGGATATGATTTAGACCTTGATAGTGACGGCGGACCATTTGTTTTCCCGTACGATTTTTTGGAGGCAAAAGAATTAGAGTACGTTAACTTTTAAATTTAAAATTTCAGAAAACTTTTGGCAAATAAAAAATTTGCTGGAAGTTTTTTATTTTGAGCAAGTTAGGCAAGAATAATTTTATGAAGAAAAATAAGTACAAGATTTTTATTAGGGAATAAGAAAATTTTGTAGTATAATAATACTGGCAAAAAATTTTTAGGAGTTCCAAAATGGAAGAACGAATTTATTCTGTGACCGAATTTAACAAAATATTAAAACACAATATAGAAGGCAATCCTTTGTTTAGTAATTTTTTCTTGAAAGGTGAACTTTCCAATGTCACATATTACAAAAGTGGGCATTTATATTTCAACTTGAAAGATAAAGATAGCCAGATAAAATGTGCAGCCTTTAATTATAAGTTCAAACATATAGCAGAAGATTTAAAAGAAGGGGATGCTGTAAAACTTTTTTGTGATGCAGGAGTTTATGAAAATAGGGGCGAGCTTCAAATACTGGTGCGACATGTTGAGAAAGAAAATAAACTTGGTGCAATGTTTTTAGCACTTGAAAAACTCAAAAAAGAATTAGACCAAAAAGGATATTTTGAGCAGAGTAGAAAAAAATCTTTACCAAAGTATCCAAAAAATATTGGAGTTGTAACTTCTTTTACAGGGGCAGCTCTCCAAGATATTTTGAAGACCATAAAAAAAAGAGACAACGGAATCAACGTATGTATTTATCCAGCAAAAGTGTAAGGCATTGGCTCAGAAAAAGAAATATCAGCGGGGATAAAAGCACTAAACAAAATAAGCGAGATAGATTTTTTGATAGTGGGAAGAGGAGGAGGAAGCATAGAGGACTTGTGGTGTTTTAATGAACTTGAAGTTGCAGTTGCAATTTTTGAGTCAAAGAAACCAATCATCTCAGCGGTTGGGCATGAGACAGATAATCTTTTGTCAGACTTGGTGGCTGATGTGAGAGCAGCAACACCTACTCAAGCTGTTGAACTTTCTGTACCAGAGAAAAAAATATTAGCAAGAGAACTTTTAGAAAGAAAAAAATTAATCATAAAGCATATAAATAATTTTTATTTGAACTTGGTGCGTGAGCTTGAAAGTAGGAAGAATAATTATTTCTTAAAAAACTTTGGGCTTGAGCTTGAAAAATTATTTCAAAAACTTGTTGAAGCAGAAGAAAGTCTAAAAAGAGTTATACAAAATTTTTTGTTGCAACAAGAAACCAATATGAAAATCAGAATAGAAAAACTTATAGGACTCAATCCAATAAGAATT
>JBOFDW010000106.1:0-10098 GCA_051647385.1 Fusobacteriaceae bacterium | reverse complement strand
AAGTTTTAATCGAAGCGTTACCATATATTTCAGAATTCAAAGGTATGACAGTGGTTATAAAATATAGTGGAACAGCTCTTAACGACGATAAAATAAAAAAGACAATCGTTGAAGATGTTGCTCTCATGAAAATAGTTGGTTTCAATCCTGTTGTAATTCATAGTGGTGGCTCAGATATAAATAATTCTGTTGTGAAAGAGCTTACTTTGCAGAAAGTAAAAGCTAGTGGAATAAATGGAATAGATGGAAATATGTTTCAGCTAGAAAAATTAAGTAACGAGAAAGAAGAAAAAAAGCAAGAAAAAGAAAATTATATGAGAATAATAAATGTGGACACAACTTTGATTGATGCTCTTGTTAAAAATAATTTCGTCCCAGTAATTTCACCAGTTGGAATGGATGTTGCTGGAAATATTTTTGACATTGAGGCAAATCATGTAGCTGTTTCTGTTGCCCACGCTTTGCACGCAGAAAAATTAATATTTTTATCAGATGTGCAGGGAATTTTAGAAAATATAAATGATCAAGATTCTTTAATTTCAAGAATAAAAGTTGGGAAAATGAAAGAAATGTTAAAGCAAGAAAAAATAACTGGCGGAATGAAAGCAAAAGTAAATTCTTGTATTGATGCAGTGGACAAGGGAGTGAATAATATTCACATCTTGGATGGGCGACTTGAGCATTCAATTATTTTGGAAATTTTTACCAAAAAAGGAATAGGGACTTTAATAGAAGGGTAATATATTTAATAAAAAACAATGATTTTTAGTTTATAATATAGTATTAGATTAATTTTATTTTTATCTAGTAGATTGATTAGCAATACATTAAAAGTACATGCAAAAATTCATAAGAATCAGAATTCCAGTAAAGAGATTTTCTTGGTCTAGAATTTATTAATTTCATAGAATCAAAAATATGTTTGTTGATTACTTTTGATAAATCGGTTTTCTTTGGAAAAATTTTTCTTAGAAGTCCATTAGAAATTTTTTTAATACTATTTTTTGTGAGTCATATTGATCTTAAAAAAAATAGGAATATTTAATTCTTATTCTATATTTTTTGTAACAATAAAATTTTTTTCTTCAATCAACTGTGAAACTTTTAAATATTTTTTTAGTCCATCCCATACGACCTCTTTTAAATGTAGCAAGATATTTTATGCCAATAGTTGCCTCATCGTGCATTATTTTTGATTCGTATGTTAACATTTTACATGATTTATATTTTATAAGTTATTTATTATTTTTTTTGTATTTCATCTTTCAATTTATCATTATTAAAATTTAATATAATTTTCAGTTATTTTTCACTGCTGCATTTCACCATAGAATGTACTTATTAAAAATTTTAAAAATAAATGTTGCAAAAAATTTAGAAAGGGTATATAATAATTGAAACGTTGATTAAGTAAAATAGTTGAGGAGAAATTTATGTTCAGTTTTATGGAGATTAATTTTCTGATAGTCATTATTATAGTCATTCTCGTGGTAAGTGTCATTATTAGCTTACTCATTTTGAACTACTCAGAAAAAATAATAGCTCCACATCAAAGCTGCAACAAATAATTTCAAAATTTATTTTCAAACTAGACAAAATTTAAGTCTAAAAATTTACAAATGAAAATATTAAATGATGAAATAAATTATGAGCAGACGAGATGTCTGCTCTTTTTATATAAAAATCAAAATAAATATGGAGGATATAAAAATGGAAATCAAATTTGAAAAAGCAAAACAGTTGAAGCAAAAACCAAATGAAAATAATTTGGGATTTGGAAAACATTTTACAGATTATATGTTTATAATGGACTATGAAAAAACAAAAGGTTGGCATGACGCAAGAATAATTCCATATGGTCCAATTGAAATGGATCCAGCAAGCATGGTGTTTCATTATGCACAAGAAGTTTTTGATGGACTGAAAGCATATATTTCACCTGAGAAAAAAGTTTTACTTTTTAGACCAGAGATGAACGGTAGAAGATTATCAAGTTCGTGCGAAAGACTTTCCATGGCAAAAATATCTGAAGAGGCTTTTATTGAAGCTGTAAATGCACTTGTAAAAGAAGAAAAAGATTGGATACCAAAATCTGAAGGAACATCATTATATATCAGACCATTTGTTTTTGCAACAGAATGCGGAGTAGGTGTTCATGCGTCATCAAAATATAAATTTGTAATTATATTATCTCCGGTTGGAGCGTATTATCCTGAAGGAGTAAATCCAATAAAAATTTATGTTGAAGATGAATATACAAGAGCAAGTGTTGGTGGAACAGGTGAAATAAAATGTGGTGGAAATTATGCCAGCTCGATTATTGCACAGCAAAAAGCTGCCAACCTTGGATATACTCAAGTGCTTTGGCTGGATGGAATTCACAGAAAATATATTGAAGAAGTTGGAACAATGAATGTCATGTTCAAAATTAATGGAGAAATTTATACAGCTCCGTTAAATGGAACTATCTTACCAGGTATAACAAGAGATTCTTGTATAAAAATGTTAAAAGAATGGGGATATAAAGTTAATGAAGTTCCTCTTTCAATAGACGACCTTATGAATTTTTCCAAAAACGGAAAATTAGAAGAGGCATGGGGAACTGGAACAGCAGCAGTTATTTCTCCTGTTGGTGAACTTAATTATAAAGGGAATATAATGAAAATAAATAGTTTTAAAACTGGAGACCTTACTCAAAAGCTTTATGATGAACTTACAGGAATTCAATGGGGAAAAAAAGAAGATAAGTTTGGATGGGTTAAAGAAGTAAAATAAAATTTTTAAAAACTAAACTGTGAGTAAAGACTTAACAATAAAATAATAGAAAAATAAGGAGATGTAATTATGCGAAGTAAAATTGCAACAGAAGGCGTTACAAGAGCACCACACCGTTCTCTTTTTTATGCACTTGGTCTTACACCAGAAGAAATGAAGCTCCCAAAAATTGGAGTAGTAAATTCATTTAATGAAATAGTACCTGGTCATATGCACTTGAATCAAATTTCAGAAGCAGTCAAAGCTGGAGTAAGATTAGCTGGTGGAGTTCCAATGGAATTTAATACGATTGCTATTTGTGATGGTATAGCAATGAACCATGAAGGAATGAATAATTCTCTTCCTACAAGAGAAATTATTGCTGATTCAATAGAAGCGAGTTCTAATGCAATGCCTTTTGATGCACTAGTATTTATTCCGAACTGTGACAAAATTGTTCCTGGAATGTTAATGGCAGCAGCGAGATTAAACTTACCTTCAATATTTGTAAGTGGTGGGCCAATGCTTTCTGGAAAAGTTAGAGATAAGAAAATTTCTTTAACAGATATGTTTGAGTTCATTGGACAGCATTCTATAAAAAAAATTGACGATGATTATTTATCAGAGGCTGAAATGGGAGCATGTAAAACTTGTGGGTCTTGTTCAGGAATGTTTACAGCAAATACAATGAACTGCTTGGTTGAAGGATTAGGGCTTGCTTTGCCAGGTAACGGAACAATTCCAGCAGTTTATTCAGATAGACTAAGACTTGCTAAGCATGCAGGGATGAAAGTTATGGATTTGCTTAAGCAAGATTTGAAAGCACGGGATATTTTAAATGAAAAATCTTTGACAAATGCTATCGCACTTGACATGGCTCTTGGTGGTTCAACTAATACAGCTTTACACTTGCCAGCAATTGCTTATGAAGCAAATGTGAAATTAAATTTAGATACTTTTGATGTGATGGCAGGAAGAACAAAACAAGTTGTAAAACTTGCACCAGCTGGAAAATACTTTATAGAGGATTTAGATTTGGCAGGTGGAGTATCTGCAGTACTTAAAGTTTTGAGTGATAATAAGTTGCTTATTGATAATCCAACAGTAAGTGGAAAAAATATAATTGAGCTTGTATCAAAAGCAAAAATTTTGGATACAGATGTTATTCGTACATTCGAAAATCCATATTTTGAGTCTGGAGGTATCGCTATACTGAAGGGGAATATTGCAAAAGATGGTTCTGTTGTAAAAGCTGGGGCAGTTGATAAAAGTATGATGGTTCATTCTGGCCCAGCAAGAGTTTTTTACTCTGAAGAGGATGCCGCCGATGCAATATTAAATCATAAAATTGTTAAGGGTGATGTTGTTGTGATTTTATACGAAGGTCCAAAAGGTGGACCGGGTATGAGAGAAATGCTTTCTCCTACTGCTTCACTTGCTGGAATGGAACTCGACAAATTTTGTGCTTTAATAACTGACGGAAGATTTTCTGGAGCATCAAGAGGAGCATCCATAGGACATGTTTCTCCAGAAGCAGCTTTAGGTGGCGCTATTGGAATAGTTAAAGATGGAGATATAATAAAAATTGATATTCCAAACAAAAGTTTGAACGTAGATTTATCAGATGAAGAAATAAAGTCAAGATTAGCGAGCAATAAGATTAGAGTGAAAAATATTACAAATAGAATGCTCTCAAAATATATGAAGCTTGTAAGTTCGGCAGCTGATGGAGCAATAACAAAATAAAATTTAGTAAAGATACGGGGTGAAGCAATGGAAATGAATGGAGCTAAAATTATATTGGAGTCATTGAGAAGGCTTGGAGTTACAGATGTTTTTGGATATCCTGGTGGTTCAGTTATACCACTTTATGATGCACTGTATGATTTCAAAGGTCTAAAACATTATCTTGCACGTCATGAACAAGGTGCGATACATGCTGCGGATGGATATGCAAGAACGAAAAATACTGTGGGTGTTTGTATCGCAACATCTGGACCTGGGGCAACAAATCTTATAACAGGAATTATGACTGCTCAAATGGATTCTGTCCCAATAGTTGCCATCACTGGTCAAGTCATCCGTGAAGCTTTGGGGAAAGATTCTTTTCAAGAAACTGATGTAATAGGACTTACATCGCCAATAACTAAACATAATTATTTGGTAAAAACTATCGAAGAGCTTCCGCATATTATAAAAGAAGCTTATGCTATTGCCAAACATGGAAGACCTGGATCAGTTGTTATAGATATTCCGAAAGATATTCAGCAAGAGAAAATTTCTTTTGAAAAATATGAAGAACTTTTTGCTGAGGAAATTCCTCCTATAAATAAATTTGTATCAAAATATACTGAAAAAGATATTTCAGATTTTAAAGAGATGATTCTTGCTAGCAAAAAGCCTTTATTTATTTTAGGTGGAGGAATACTTTCTTCTGGATCAGTTCAAGAAGTTCTGGAACTTTTGAAAAGAATAAACGCTCCATGTGTGACGACTCTTATGGGAATGGGAATTATTCCTACAGGAACAAAAGGTTATCTTGGTATGATTGGCATGCACGGATTTTATTATGCAAACAAAGCTGTTAACGAAAGTGATTTAATAATTTCGCTCGGAATGAGATTTGATGATAGAATAGTTGGAAACAAAAAAGCGTTTGCTAAAAATGCAAAAAAAATTCACGTGGATATTGATGAAGCAGAAATTGCAAAAGCAATTGTTCCAGATTTGGGAATTATAGGAGACCTGAAAGAAGTTCTAACAAAACTTTTGGCTACAGATTTGAAGGAAGATTTTTCCGATTGGAAAAACTCTCACTTAAATGAGGCAAAAGAAAAAGAGAATGAACTTAGTCAATATTCAGTGATAAAATTTATAAATAAATTTGCAGACGAAAATACTATTGTGGTTACAGACGTTGGGCAACATCAAATGTTCACCGCACAACATTTTCATTTTAAAAAACCGTACACTTTTTGCTCGTCAAGTGGAGCAGGAACAATGGGTTATGGATTGCCAGCTGCAATAGGGGCTCAAGTTGCAAATCCAGATAAAAAAGTTATAGCAATTATTGGCGATGGTGGATTTCAAATGACATTGCAGGAGTTAATATTGTTGCGACAATATAAACTTCCCGTGAAAATAATTATTTTAAATAATGGAGTTCTTGGAATGGTTCGTCAATGGCAAGAATTATTTCACAACAAAAGATTTTCTGAGATAGATTTGTCGGTTAGTCCAGATTTTTCAAAAATAGGGGAAGCTTACGGAATAAAATCTTTCAAAATAGAAGATATTTCTTCTATCCAAAAGTTGGAGGAAGCTTTGAAAAGTGATGAACCAATTCTTGTGGATGTAGTTGTATCACCAGAGTTTAATGTATATCCGATTATTCCACCTGGAAAATCAATTATGGAAACTTTGGGAGGTGATACTGAATGATAGATAGAGAAATGATTATTTTGGTAAGAAATAAATCTGGTGTATTAAATAGAATTGCAGACCTTTTTTTGAAGAGAGGGATTAACATAGAGGGAATTTCTATTGGAGTTTCTCACCCAGAGGAATTATCAAGAATTACAGTAACAGGATTTTTTGATGACTACACAGCAAATCAACTTAGAGTTCAGGCTAATAAACTTTTCGATGTAATTTCTGTTAAAGAGCTTGAGAAAGGTCAAAGTATTATAAAAGAACTTGCCTTTGTAAAATTAAGAGCAGAAAAATCTACCAAAGAAAAAATATTAGAACTAGCGGGAAATTTTGGGGCTGAAATTTTGGAAAATACAAGTGAAGATATTATTTTACAATTAATTGGTGAACCAAACTTCATAACTAAATCTGTCAAGGAGTTAGAATCTTTAGGAATTTTGGAGGTTTCAAGAACTGGTGCAATGGGAATGAGTAAAGGAAAAGATTTATAAAATTTTTATATGAAAAATATTTAAGTCAAAAAAATAAAATATTTTTAGTGATTAAAAATTTATAAAAATATTAATAATATAAAGCAATTTATATAAAAAAAATTAGGAGGAGTAAAATTATGAAAAAAGATTTAAGCTTCAAAAAATTGTCAGGAAAAAAAATTGTAGTGGTAGGGTATGGGTCACAAGGACATGCTCACGCACAAAATCTTAATGACTGCGGACTTGACGTAACAGTTAGTGTTAGAAAAGATGGACCAAGCTGGAACCAAGCAAAAAAAGACGGAGTAAAAGTAGCTGAGTATGGAGATTGTATTCCTAATGCTGATGTTGTAATGATTTTGTTGCCGGATGAAACTCAACCTCAAATTTATTATGAGCACTTACACAAGCAAATGAAAAAAGGAGCTTACTTAGGATTCGCTCACGGATTCAATGTTCATTATAATCAAATCGAACCAAGAGAAGACTTGAATGTATTTATGACTGCACCAAAATCTCCAGGGCATAAAGTTAGAGACAAGTTTGTTGAGAATGAGGGAATTCCAGCTCTTATAGGTGTGTACAGAGATAATTCTAAAGACACTTGGGAGATTGCTGAAGATTGGGCGAAGGGTGTTTGTCTTGATCTTTATACTCTTAGAACTTCTTTTGAGGAAGAAACTGAAACAGATCTTTTTGGTGAGCAAGCAGTTTTATGTGGAGGAGCAGTTGCTCTAATGAAAGCCGGTTACGATACTTTAATAAAAGCTGGTTATGATGAAAAACTTGCGTACTTTGAGTGCGTGCATGAATTAAAACTTATAGTAGACATGGTTTATGCAACAGGTTTTGAAAGCATGAGATCTTCAATTTCAAATACAGCTGAGTATGGTGATTATATTACTGGTCCAAAAATTATAACTGAAGATATCAAAAAAAATATGGAAACAGTTTTGAAAGATATTCAAGACGGAAAATTTGCTAAAGATTTCTTGAGCGATTGCAAAGTTGGATATCCAGTTCTAAAAACTATGAGAAGAAATTGCAAAAAAGATAAGATAGAAATAGTTGGAGGAGAATTAAGAGCAAAAATGTTTAAGAGCAAAAAATAATTTACAAAATAATTTTAAAGCAAAATAAAAATAAATTAATTAAAAAGGTGCACGAGAAACAAAAAATCTTGTGCACCTTTTATTAAGAGTAAATTTTTAAATAGTTTCATAATTTATCATTGAAAGTTAAAAATATTATTTGATATTTTTTAAAGGAGAAAAAATTTATGTACAGTAAATTAAAATTATTTCCTATTGGATTAGGATGTATGGGCATGTCAGAATTTTATGGAGAAAAAAATGATGAAAATTCTATTAAAGTTCTAAATAAAGCGGTTGAACTGGGTTGTAATATGTTTGATACAGCCGACTGTTATGGAGATGGTAGCAACGAAGAACTGGTAGGAAAAGTTTTAAAAGAAGTTGTGAATCGTCAGAATATTATAGTAGCTACGAAATGTGGGATTGTTCGTGATAAAAACGATCCATCTTTCAGAGGTATTAGTAATGACCCTGACTATATTAAAAAATCTTGTGATCAAAGTTTAGAAAGATTGCAGACACATATTGATTTGTATTACATTCACAGAATTGAAAATAATGGAGAGAAACTAGAAGCTGCAATGGGAGAGATGGCGGAACTTATCAGTGAAGGAAAAACAAAATATGTCGGACTGTCTGAGCCTACATGAGAAAATATAGATGTTGCAAACAAAGCTTTGCTTAAATTTACAAATGGAAAACATGGGCTTTCTGCAGTACAAACTGAATATTCTATCATGAGTCGTGGCGTTGAAAAAAATGGAGTAATTGATTTGTGCAAAAAACTTGGAATTCTTTTTGTTGCTTACAGTCCTATTTCTCGTGGATTACTTTCTGGAAATATATCTTCAACCAATGAGCTTGAAGATGGTGATTTTAGAAAAAATTTGCCTAGATTTCAAAATGAAGCATTGAGTAAAAATATGTTGCTTGTTGAATCTTTAAGAAATTTTGCTTCTAAAAAAGGAATTAATGCAGCTCAATTATCTCTAAGTTGGTTATTGGCAAAAGGCAGAAATATTATGCCAATTCTCGGAACAACTAGTATTTCTCATCTTATAACTAATATGGAGTCCAATAATTTTCCTCTTTCTAAACAAGAAATTAATAAACTCGATGAAATTTTAAATAAATACCAAATCATAGGACAACGATATTCTTCTGGAGCGATGAAGGCTTACAATTTTGAAGAATAAAAATAAATTACAAAAGGTGTACGAGAAATTTTGCAATTTTTATTGACATAAGAACTAAAATTCTAATGGTCTTCTAAAATAATTTTTTTTAAAAGAAAACTAATTTATCAAAAGTTACAAAAAAAAAATTTTTAAATTAATAAATTATTGATCAGAAAATGTCTTTACTGGAATTCTACTTATGAATTTTTTTACGAAATTTTAATTTATTGCATTTAAATTGACAACCAACCTATTAAAAAATATTTTGTAAAAAAAATGAGAGAAAATTTTTGGGATAGATGATATAATACTTTTAATAAAATCTTGTATAAAGCGAGGACTCTCACATGGAGTTAAAAAATTTGGTGGCGACGGTTGTAGGATTGGGAGTCGTTGGTGGCTCATATGCAGAAGGGCTTAAAAAAATTGGGATAGGAAAAGTTTATGGGATTGATAAAAATCCAGAAACGCTTATAAAAGCCAAGTCTAAAAATTTTATTGATGAAGGACATACAACTGGTGAGACAGCTTTGCGACGTGCCGATATAATTATTGTTGCACTTTACCCAGAACTTTTAAAAGAATTTTTTCTTGAAAACAATAAATATTTTAAAGCAAATGCAATAATTACTGACGTGGCTGGAATTAAGGGAAAAATTTTGGACGAAGTTGTTCCGATAGTTCGAGAAGATGTGGATTTTATTTTGGGACATCCAATGGCAGGCAAGGAAAAACTTGGAATAGATTTTGCTGACGTGAATGTTTTTAAAAATGCAAATTATATATTAATAAAAAATGAAAAAAATATTAAAGCTAATCTTTTGTTTTTGGAAAATATTATATTGGAGCTAGGATTTAAGAACGTAACATATTTGACGGCGGCAGATCACGACGAAATTATTGCTTTCACAAGTCAGCTCACACACATAATTGCCGTTGCACTCATAAATTCTGATGATGACAAATTTGATACATCGAAATTTATTGGTGATAGTTTTCGAGACTTAACTCGAATAGCAAAAATTAACGAAAATCTTTGGACTGAACTTTTTCTTGGTAATAAAAAAAATTTACTTTCAAAGATAGAAAATTTTGAGAAGAAATTAGATTTACTAAAAGAATTTATTCAAAGCGATAATATTTCTGGACTTAAAGAAGAGTTTAAAA